>JBJEQL010000085.1:0-4491 GCA_051881735.1 Oscillospiraceae bacterium | reverse complement strand
GGGCTTTGCCCTCTGGACACCCACCACCTTTGAAAAGGTGGACGAAACTTTTGCTCCGCTTTGCGGTTTTAACAACAAATGTTGGTGCTGCATTACGCATTAATTTATCACTTGACAAATACCCCCTATGGGTATATAATATATGCAGAATAAAAAATCAAAATAAGGAGATAATTGCTGTATGGATAAAAAATGCAATAAATGCTCGGAATGCAGAAAGACCAAAGAACGCTCTCCCGAAGAATTCAAGAAGCTTATGAACCGTCTTAACCGCATTGAAGGTCAGGTCAGGGGCATTAAAAAAATGCTCGAAGAAAACGCTTACTGCACCGATATTCTTACTCAGTCGGCTGCTGTCGGTGCTGCTGTTGATGCGTTCAACCGTGAGCTGCTTGAAAGTCACATCAGCACCTGCGTTGTGAACAACATCCGTGAGGGCAACGATGATGTAGTTGACGAGCTGCTTTCTATCATAAAAAGACTAATGTAAAGGAACATACAAATGGAACAATATAACATTACCGGAATGACCTGTGCCGCCTGCAGCGCACGAGTCGAAAAAGCTGTTTCGGCAGTCAATGGAGTTTCCTCGGTTTCGGTGAACCTGCTGACAAACTCAATGGCTGTCGAGGGAACTGCGCCGCAGTCGGAGATATTTGAAGCTGTGAAAAAAGCAGGCTACGGAATTTCCGTAAAAAACGGCAAGGCGCAAAAGAACGAAGAACCGCCCGAAAACGGTGAGAAAAAGCTTATTGCACGGCTTGTTTCATCGCTCATACTGCTTGCGGTGCTGATGTATTTTTCAATGGGCGCGATGATGTGGGGTTGGAAGATCCCTGCCGCATTGGAGCATAATCATTTTGCGCTTGGACTTATCCAGCTGCTTCTCACGACCGCTGTTATGGTCATAAACCAGCGCTTTTTTATAAGCGGATTCCGTGCTTTATGGCACCGCTCACCAAACATGGACAGCCTTGTTGCGCTTGGTTCTTCCGCCGCATATATTTACAGCGTTTATGCTATGTTTGCGATGACGTTTTCCGATGAACCGATGAAATATATGCACGAATTCTACTTTGAATCGGCGGCTATGATTTTAACTCTTATAACTCTCGGAAAAATGCTTGAAGCGCACTCAAAGGGCAAAACTACGAACGCACTCAAAGGTCTTATTGCGCTTGCGCCGAAAACTGCAGTCGTTATCCGTGACGGGGCAGAGGCGACAATTCCTGCCGAAGAAGTTGTCAAGGGCGATATCTTCATTGTAAAACCGGGCGAAAGTATTCCTGCGGACGGAATCGTTACCGAGGGCGAAAGCGCTGTGAACGAGTCGGCTCTGACTGGTGAAAGTATCCCTGCCGACAAGAAACCCGGTGACAAGGTTTCTGCCGCAACGATAAATCAGTCGGGATACCTGAAATGCACGGCGGTAAATGTCGGTGAGGAAACCGCTCTTTCAAAAATAATCCAAATGGTGAGTGACGCAGCCGCAACGAAAGCGCCTATCGCAAAAGCAGCTGACAAGGTTTCGGGTGTTTTTGTCCCGACTGTAATAGGTATTGCACTTGTGACTTTTGTCGTGTGGCTTTTGTTGGGACAGACTGCAGGCTATGCGCTTGCACGAGGCATTACGGTGCTTGTCATAAGCTGTCCATGTGCACTCGGACTTGCAACGCCTGTCGCAATTATGGTCGGAAGCGGCGTAGGCGCAAAAAACGGCATACTTTTCAAGACCGCCGCTTCGCTTGAAGAAACAGGAAAGATACAGAACATCGCACTTGACAAGACGGGAACTATAACCAAAGGCGAGCCGAGAATAACCGATGTTATCCCTCTGAACGGAACGACCGAGGACGAACTTCTCCGCATCGCCTGCACGCTTGAAAAGAAAAGCGAACACCCTCTCGCCGCCGCTGTTACGGCTCTCGGCGCAGAACGGAATATTCCTTTCGGTGAAACGACCGATTTCCGAATTCTTTCGGGAAACGGACTTGAAGCAATGCTTGACGGAAAGAAAGCCGCAGGCGGAAAACCCGATTTTATAACACAGTTTGCCACACCTGACGGAGAAACAACGGCGAAATATGAATCACTTGCCGCACAAGGCAAAACTCCGATATTGTTCGCTTATGACGGCAAACTCATCGGGATCCTCGCCGCCGCAGACGTCATAAAAGAGGACAGCAGAAAAGCCGTTGCAGAGCTTAAAGCAATGGGACTGAATGTTGTAATGCTCACGGGCGATAACGAAAAAACCGCCCATGCAATAGCTGCACAGGCCGGAATAGACAACGTTATCGCAGGAGTTCTCCCCGATGAAAAGGAAGCCGCCGTGCGAAAGCTTTGCGAAAGCGGCAGAACTGCAATGGTCGGTGACGGAATAAACGACGCACCTGCCCTCACACGAGCAGACTCGGGAATCGCAATAGGCGCAGGAACGGATATTGCTATTGACGCCGCCGATGTGGTGCTGATGAAAAGCCGACTGGAGGACGTTCCTGCTGCGATACGATTGAGCCGCAGCACATTGCGGAATATCCGTCAGAACCTTTTTTGGGCGTTCATATATAACGGCATAGGGATCCCTGTTGCTGCAGGAGTTTTTATCCCTCTCGGAATAACGCTCACGCCGATGTTTGCCGCAGCGGCAATGAGCCTTTCAAGCTTCTGCGTTGTAACAAACGCATTACGGCTCAACCTTACAGATATATACAGTTCAAAGCATGACAAACGCCGTCATGTTAAGCATAAAGCAATAAAGAAACAGGAGGAAAAAACTATGACAAAGACTATCAAGATCGAGGGAATGATGTGTTCCCACTGCGAAGCGGCAGTAAAAAAAGCACTCGAAGCAGTTGACGGAGTTGAATCTGCCGCACCTTCGCATGAGCAGAAAACCGCAGTTGTAACGCTTTCAAAGGACGTTCCGAACGATGTTCTGAAAAAAGCTGTCGAGGATAAGGATTATACGGTTCTCGGAATAGAATAAAAGGCGAAACCAACGAGCCGATCAAGCTGAATTCAGCTCGCTGAGCGATATTGACCCGACTTATACTAATCCTTAATCGTTCTATAAACAAAATCTTCGCATGATCCATATACGCAAGATCATGCGAAGCTTTTTTCTGTATTTTATTGGTGTGTAGTATTAAGGATACGCTGATTAAAGCGAAGCGTTCGTTTCGCCGTTTTGAAAAATGTACGAATTTCCGCCTTTGAGGACATTTTGAAAAACGGCAGAAACGTATTAATCAGCGTTTCCTTAACTACAAATGTTGGCGCTGCAATAATTACGCATTATTATAGGTTCGCTTTAATAAATGCAGTTAATTCTTCTGCCATTTCGTTATGCTCTGCAAGTCTTGGATGTCCCGGTGTGGCTGCGCCGTTGCGTTTGAAAAGATTATGATATGCTTTTATTCCCATATCGTTAAGCTCGTTCTTTATCTCCTCTATCGCATTATCCCACTCGGCGTCATGCTCCAAAACCGTTGTTGTCAGCACAAACTTAGGCGATGAATACTTTTCATTCAAGTCACGAACCATTTTTATATAGGCGGTTTTCCAAAGTTTACGGTAGCTCTGGTCGCTGATATCTATATCATCTTTTTCCGTTCTGCCGTTATGCTTATCGTTCTGACCTACTGCGATAATGACAATATCGGGTATATATCGTGAGAAATCCCACTGCGAAATTCCGCCCTCTGGGAAATAGCAAAGCTTATCATAGACGCTTTCCAGTCCGATATAATCCGGGCAATGGAAATATCCCGTTCCGTCAAAAATTGCAATGCCGCCCTGACAGATATTATGCAGTTCTCCGCCGAGGTTTCGTGCGGTCTGCATTACAAAGCTGTTCCACACGTTATCATAACGGCTATTGTGATTCTCGGGGTCGCATTTTCCGACATGATTGGCAGCTTCGATGACCTCACCTGCGCAAACGCTGTCGCCGTAAGCCTCGATCTTAAGCTTCGGCTTTGCTGCCGGTTCAAGCAGTTCGCCATCGATTACAAATCCCTTTAATGTAAGCAGCTGATTTGCAGCGTGCTGCTTATAGATAACAACATCATGGACGGTATCTTCAAGGCTGTCGGTTATTGTCACTTCTATATCCTTGCCGTTATTTTCGGGGTCAAGACGGACGCTCTGCGGTTTTCCGTCAATGACTGCGCCGAGGGAAAGCTCTCCCCAATAAATGACAGCATTCAACTTCACCGCAAGAGCTGTTCCTTTAAAGCGGAATGCTGCACACGAACCTGCATAATAAAGCACAGGGGCATCCGCATCGGAAAAATCTATTCTTCCTGTATATGAAATTCTATTATCGGACGGCATTACACTATTCATTTCTGTTTCCTCCATACCATAAAGGTCGCCATACAAACCGGCGTTTTTTATATAGTAACATATATTCTCGATATGTTCAAGCAAATTTATATAATTTTTTCAAAAATATACAGAAAATAATCATCAAATAATAGTATAATT
>JBJEQL010000084.1:0-20191 GCA_051881735.1 Oscillospiraceae bacterium | reverse complement strand
AGCGTGCTCACCCGAAACGGTGGGTACGCTCATTTTTATCCGCACATTCGATTTTTGCGGTTACTTACAGTACAATAATCGCAGAAAGCGAAAGGAGAATCGGTGATGAAGCAAAAATACTATCTTGCACTAAACGCTCAAGAACATCGTCTTATGATTGAGAGCCTGAACCAATTAAGAAACAAACTTATTGCTGAAGGCAAGTACACCGATGCGGTGGATGAAGTTCTACTGAAAATCATTAGCGCAAAACAAAAGAAATTCAAAGTAATTTATAAGGAGGCGTAAACCTATGAAAAAGCACATTTATAATGGAAAAACCGGTATCAGCTATACTCTGCAAGGCGATTATTATTTGCCTGACCTTGTCCTCCCCAATGAGGAACAACAGCCTGTTGGCATATGGGGGCAGAGACATCTGCGGTATATCAAGCAGCACAAAAAGGTGCTTTACACCAACCTACTCACCAGCGGCAAACTAAACAGTTATTTAGCAGAAATAGACCAACATGCTGAGGAGATGTTTTTTCGGTTGGTAAAACAGATGGCAGAGCGTGAGGGTGTTACCGAGAAAATCAAAGCACAAAATCAAATGGAGTGGATACGTCAAATGAATAATATTCGAAACAGAGCAACAAGAATTATTGATACAGAAATCATCTATACATAATATAACATCATTGGCTATGTTATAAACGAGTGTTATTTGCTCGAATTTCAACTTGAGTTTTATTTTAGCCATACAAGGCCTATCGGTTATTCAAAATAATCGATAGGCTTAATTTTTCAAATTAACAATTTTCAAACAATTCTCAAACGATAGGCAAACAATTCTCCGATATACTTAGCCAAACCATTATTGTAATAGATGAGAATCCAATAGGAGGATTAATATGAACACGCTAAATAATACACAAGATCAGGAAACAAAGGCTAAAATACAAAATGCTTTATTTGGGCTCCTGCACAACAAGGAAATGAGAGAAATCAGTATTTCTGAAATCTGTTTATTAGCCGAAATAAATCGTAGCACATTTTATGCGCTCTACACTGATCTTGCTGATCTTACAGGGGCTATAATTAAACAAACAGAGAGTGAATTAAGAATACTCGGAGAACAGGCAAAACAGACATCAGGCAGTAGCTCGGACTTTTGTTGGATTTTTAATCATATTGAAAAAAACCGCGATTACTTTTCCGCATATTTCAAACTTTGCAAATGGGATCAATATAGAACAAATTCGGAATATGATTCCTCTGATCCTCAAAGATACTATTATGAGTTTTTTAAAAGCGGAGTCCACGCCGTTGCAGAACAATGGCTGTTAAATGGCTGTGAGGAAACCGCTGAAAGAATGAGTAATATTATCACAACTGAATACATTAGACTTTTTGGAACAGAAGTACCGAAAGTTGATTTGAATTAACAATTTTCAAACAATTCTGAAACAAAACACAAACAGTAAAATTATATGGTATAATAATAAAACATTATCTCATATAAGGAGGGTACATATGGAGCGCTTTTGGAAAATTCTTAATCGGATAATTTTTCCCGGTAAGATTGTTGTCATTATCAGTGTGCCGATTGCGGCGGCACTGCTTATTTATACATTCCTGTTCGGTCATGAAAACAGTCCTATCGCCTATCCGTCTTATGTGCTGTCTGCATATGCTCTTACCATTGTGTGCGCATATATTATTAAATATTCAAAAAGCACAAAATCAGACATAGAAACCGTGCTTCATAAAAATAGTTTAATTCATCGGTATTTAACGGATGTTACATTTAAGACGCATATTTCTTTATACCTATCCCTCGGTATCAATATGCTGTATGCTGTGATGAAGTTTGTTTCAGGACTTTATTATCATTCTGTATGGTTCGGAACACTTGCGGTTTATTATTCATTGCTTGCAGTTATGCGATTCCTTCTGCTTCGTCATGTAAACCGGAATGCTTTCGGTAAAGAACAGATTTCAGAACTTAAAAGATACAGAATGTGCGGTATTATTTTAATGATTATGAATATTGCTCTTGCCGGTGTTGTCGTTCTCGTTGTCCGTAAGAATGAAGGCTTCAGCTATGCGGGCTATCTGATTTATATTATGGCGATGTACGCCTTCTATACGATTATTACCGCCGTAATGAATGTAATCAAATACAGGCAATACAACAGTCCCGTTATGTCGGCGGCAAAGGTCATTAATCTTGCGGCTGCATTAGTTTCCATGCTTTCGCTCGAAACCGCAATGCTTGCGCAGTTTGAAAAAGGGGATAATCCCGAAGCTTTCAGACAGATCATGACGGGTGCGACAGGTGGAGGCGTTTGTTTGATTATATTTGGATTGGGCGTTTTCATGATAATGAAATCTACAAGGAAACTGATTAAGTTAAAAAGTGCCGATACATAAAATGTATTTTATTTAGATGGCAGGAACGGAGGATTTTTAATGATAAATATTCTTGTATTGGAAGATGATGCAAAATTAAATCAAGTGGTTTGTACTTATCTCAATGACAGCGGTTTTAACGCAAAAGGCTGTTTACACGCAAATGACGCTTATGATGAAATGTATAACAATCTTTATGAGCTGATCATTTCGGACATTATGCTTCCCGATATTGATGGATTTGAATTCGCAGAAAATGTGCGCCGCATAAACAAGCGCATTCCGATATTGTTTATGTCGGCAAAGGATGACATTAATTCAAAGCAGAAAGGCTTCCAGCTTGGCATTGACGATTATATGGTGAAGCCGGTTGAGCTTCAGGAATTGCTTATGCGTGTCCGTGCTCTATTGCGCCGTGCGAACATTGAAACGGAACGCAGGCTGACTGTCGGCAATCTTGAAATGGACGCAGATGCAATGACCGCAACCATTGACGGCGAAGATATCACGCTTACCACAAGAGAGTTTAATATTCTTTATAAATTGCTTTCCTACCCGAAAAAAACCTTTTCTCGTGCGCAGTTGATGGATGAGTTTTGGGGAATCGAATCCGAAACAAGTCTGCGTGCAGTTGATGTATATATCACAAAGCTGCGTGACAAATTTTCCGCCTGTGACGGCTTTGAAATCAAGACGGTACGCGGACTCGGATACAAGGCGGTGCTGAAATGAGGCAAAAGCAAACCTTCAAAGATAAACGTGTTAAGAAAAAATTATTGCCGATTCCTGCCTTCTTTTCGGCGTTTGTGGCATTTGCACTTTTCACGACACTTCAAATGAAAGCAATCGGTGAGTTTATTGATTATAAAAGCATTCCGATTGTAAATCAAATATTAGTAGTAGTTATTTGGATTTTGACGGCGGCGATATTTACAATATGGACAAATCATCAAATCCGAAAATACTATCAGAAACCGATCGAAGAATTTTCCGACGCTGCCCGAAAAGTGGCTTCAGGTGATTTTTCGGTTTATTTAGCGCCGCATCATACGGCGGATAAATCCACGCATTTAGATGTACTATTTACGGATTTTAATAAAATGGTGGAGGAACTCGGAAGCATTGAAACGCTGAAAACCGACTTCTTTTCCAATGTATCTCACGAAATCAAAACTCCTCTGGCGGTTATTCAAAGCAATGCGGAGCTGTTGCAGCGAGATACGCTTGCCGATGAGCAGCGCAAGGAGTATACCGAAACCATTCTGCTTGCAACCAAACGGCTTTCGGGATTGATAACCAATATGCTCAAGCTCAATAAGCTGGAAAAACAGGTCATTCAGCCGAAACCTGAACCGTATGACATATGTTCTCAGCTCTGCGAGTGTGCTTTGCAGTTTGAGGATATGTGGGACAAGAAAGACATCGAATTTGTGGCAGACATTGAAGATCGTGTACAGATATGCGCCGATCAGGGACTTTTGGAGCTTGTATGGACGAACCTGCTGTCGAACGCATTAAAATTTACTCCAAACGGCGGCACTGTAACGCTTTCTCAAACTTCGTCAGAGAATGAAATTACCGTAACGGTTGCCGATACCGGCTGCGGTATGGACAGTGAAACGGTTAAACATATATTCGATAAATTTTACCAGGGAGACACCTCCCACTCTACCGAGGGCAATGGGCTGGGACTCGCATTGGTACAGCGTATTTTGCAGCTTTCCGACGGTACAATTACCGTAAAGAGCAAGAGTGGAGAAGGTTCTGTATTCACAGTGACGCTGCCAACTTCGTTTCACAGGGAAGGAGAGGCTAAAATATGAGTCAAGAAAAAGCAAATCCGTTTGTAGGATATGAGTATAAAACTATCGTAACAACTTCTGAAAAAGCATCATTATATTTGGATTGTTATGAAAACTTCGGATGGATTCCGGATACAACTGTGTCGTCGTCATACGGTTTCGGACAAACCACACTTAAATTAAAACGGGATCGCAAAATAATCAACAAAATGGAGCTGACCCGTTTACAAAGAAATTTTGAAGCCTGTGTAAAAGAGATTGATGCTCTTGAACGAACAAAAACCACGATTCCGAGCATATGCGCGTTAGTGGTAGGAATTATCGGAACGGCGTTTATGGCAGGCTCTGTTTTCGCAGTTACGCATCAACCTCCGATTGTATGGCTGTGCATACTGCTCGCAATTCCCGGTTTTATAGGATGGATATTTCCATACTTCATATATAGGCATTTTCAGCAGATACAGGCAAATAAGGTACAATCTTTAATTGATGAGAAGTACGAAGAAATATATACTCTCTGTGAAAAAGGACATTCGCTTCTTTAATTTAGAATCCCGACACCTTAATCGGTGCCGGGATTTTTTTGCAATTAATATTACGTAAACACAATTCAAGCATTCGATAAACAATAGGCATTTATAATGAAGCCACAAAATCACGAAAGGAGAAACGAAAATGAAAAAGGTACTACTTGTCATTGGAATCATCATTGCTTTACTTGCTGCAGCTCTTCTGATGTGGAAGGTCGTATTTCCGTTCATCGGATGGGTACTCAGCGGAATTTTCGGCGGTATGAGTTTTTCATTCGGGAGCATAGTAGATTTCTTCAAATCTTTGTTTTGATTAATGATTTACAAACAGAAATCAAGCAATACGCAAACAAAACAATTATATAATCAAGTCATCAAATTCAGAAAAGGAGTTTTATATCATGAAAAACTACAAATTGAAAGGCGGAAAAATCGAAAAGGCGGCTGTCAATGCCTACAAAAAGATTGAAAAGGCTTTCGTAGAAGCTTTTCTCAATGAGGATGGTTCTATGAAAACAGGCGGTATGGCTGAGAAAGCAACCGGGGCTTATCAGAAGATTGAGGATGCCGCAGTCGGTGCGTACAAGAAGGTTGAAAACGCTTTCGTAGAAGCTTTCCTCGAAGAAGTCAAAGATGAAGATTCCGAGCAAGCTTCTGATGCAGGAACTGCTAACGGTAACGATGTTTCCGCAGAAAGCGAAGCTGATACCGGCGAAAAGAAAGACGCGGAGTAATCTATCTCTCCTTCTTTTAAGCAAAGCAAAATCTCCGCTTCAAAATATACTGAGTTTAATCGTGGAGGCTGAGCATTCTGTTCTAATTAAAATAGTGTAAAAACAATTCAAATGAAAGGAGGAAAACCTGTGCAGGGAGATCGAATTGAAGAACATATTAAAAATTCGGAGCAAAAGCTCAAAGAACATATTCGACGGGCAGAACAGAGATTTGAAGAATATGTTGAGAGCGAAGAAAAAACATCCGCTGAACCCAATGCTTCAACTGATTCAGAAAACTGGATTGGTCAACATATAGAAGAATCCGGAAAACAACTGCATGATCACATCCAGCAATCCGGAAAGCGTTTTGAAGATTTTCTGAAAAAACTGTAACAGAAATCAGAGGTTCTCTAACGAAACTATTATAAAATTGGTTTGTCAAATCGGTCGTAATGAAAGGAGGCTATACTATGAGTAATGCTGTAGAAAAGAGTTTTTCGGGTTTTGTCAAGGTGGTAATCGGTGCAACCGGACTTCTTGCTATGGGAGCAGTCGTTGCCGGCGGTGCATTGATTAAAGGCTTTAAAGAAGGCGCTAAAACTGTAAAAGACGCCTTGAACGATCAGGACGGTACTACTGATACAAAGGAAGAAAAAGCGGAATCTTCAGATACCTCGGATAAATCCGAAAGAACAACAGCCGATGATTCTTCCAAAGAGGAAAACTGATTCGGAGATTTCATATTAATTACATATCAAAAAACACAAATACGGAGGAAATATTAAAATGGGACTTTTTAAATGTATTGACGGCTTACTTGCCGGCACAAAGTATCTTGCATGGGGTATCGGTGTAGTCGGTATCATCGGATCAATCGTATTATTCTTTGCAAACATATCGTTGGGATTTGCATCAGCCGCAGTATTTATCGCAGCGCTTTTTCTGTCTATCGCTGTAACCTTGCTGCTCTGGCCTAAGCGGCTTGCCAAAGGCATTTTCGCAAGCAAGGTTAAGTATATCATTGGTGCCGTTGCATTGGTTATTGCAGTTGTTGTTATGGCCATAGTTTATTTTTCAAACGGTGGTTTTCCGGCTCTCAATCTTCTCTTTGCATAATTTTTATTCCTTAAAGGAGCGAAGCACAACTTTGCTCCTTTTCTTTTTTTATTAATACTTCTCAAACAATTTTCAAGCGTTAGGTAAACAAAACTTTTATATAATACGGTCACACACAAATTAAGGGGAAATTCGTTATGAAGAAAGCTATGAAAAATAAAGTCAAAGGCTGTACTCGTAAAAAGGATTTGTTCCATATTCCGATTCGCTTCATCCTTGCGATTTTGTTTATCATTATCGAAACGATGGCGGTTATTACTATTGTTGTAGCTTTAAGTGAATATGTGCCGTATTTTTATTTGGCGGTATGGGCAACGGAGATCGGTTGCGTGGTTAAAATTATTGCGTCAGACGATAACCCTGATTACAAAATCCCGTGGCTGATCGTGGTGTTAGTAATACCGGTTGCAGGCTTTATGTTGTATTTCCTTTTCTATTCAAGAATGTTAAAAAAGAAATACACAAAGCGTTTGGATGAAATGAAGAATAATTCTTATACCAAGGACGATACAGAATTGTTTGACTCATTAAGAGAAGAACACGCTGATGCACACAGTCAGGCAAAAATGCTAACGAGTATTTCAGAAGCACATCTGTTTTCGGATACCAAACAGACTTATTTCCCAATCGGAGAGGAAATGCATAAGCAGATGCTTGTAGACCTGAAATCTGCTGAAAAGTTTATCTTTATGGAGTATTTCATCATCGAAGAAGGGATCTTTTGGAACTCTATCCTCGATATACTCAAAGAAAAAGCCACTGCGGGTGTCGAAGTCAAGGTTCTTTATGATGACATTGGATGTATGATGACGCTACCCGGATATTACTTCAAGACTTTGAAAAAACTCTATGGCATTGAAGCCACACCGTTCTCGGCTTTGCGAGGTAAAGCAGACAGCGAGTTTAACAACCGCAGTCACCGTAAGATAATGGTTATAGACGGTAAAATCGGTTATACGGGCGGTGTAAATATTGCTGACGAATATATCAATGAGATTGTCAAATACGGACATTGGAAAGACATCGGTATCCGTTTAGAGGGAGAAGCGGTAAAAGAACTCACCAAGTTATTCTTTGAAGACTTCGGACTTAATGTAAAAAAAGCACCTGTTATAACGCCGGAGTATTTCCCCGAATATAAAGTTTCCGGAGAGGGCGGATATATGATACCGTTCGGTGACGGCCCTCATCCCATGTATAAGCACCGTGTGGGCAAAAGCGTTATTCAGAATATGACATCGCAGGCACACCGGTATATGTATATTATGACTCCGTACCTCATTATTGACAACGAGCTGTGCCAATGCCTTGAAAACGCAGCACTCAGAGGAGTTGATGTGCGAATTATCGTACCGCATATTCCCGATAAAAAGCTGATTTTTGAAATGACTAAAAGCTACTATAAACGCTTGACGGAAGCAGGAGTTATCATATACGAATATGAACCGGGATTTATTCACGCCAAATGTTATCTTGCCGATGATGAGATCTGCATGATCGGTACTATCAATCTTGATTACCGCAGCCTTGTACATCATTTTGAGAATGGCGTTTGGATGTATAATTGCAAGGTCATCAAAGATATAAAGCAGGATTTTACCGATACAATGAATAAATCCATTAAAGTAACTACCGAAATGGTGAAGACCGGATTCGTCCAAACAGCGATCCGTTCTCTTGTAAAAGTATTCTCCCCGTTGTTATAAAAATTTTTCAATTAATATTTCTCAAACACAATTCAAGCATTCGGTAAACATACCTATTGTACAATACCATCATCAAAACGAAATGGAGTGATAAAACATGAAAATCTACAAGAAAATTTTAGCAGGCTTTATCGGAGGTGCACTGATTCTTGCAATGCTTTGCGGCCTGGCAGCGTGCGGTTATAACATCTTTGACAATGACATTGCAGATACGATCAATACTTCCGTAACAATTCCGGAACAGTACAGCATCTCATACAAAATCGAAGATGCTACCGGAGTAGTTCGTACTATGACGAAAACTGTGGATGCTGACGGAAATGTATACTTTTCCTACGGCGAAAAAGAGAAGCTGTTTATCAAAGACGGTGATCTGTATCAGCTCTATCAAAAAGATTCAAACGGAGAATACAAAGCAACGAGCGTTCAAGCTGCTTACAATCAGACATTTGTTGATTCCGAAACTGCTGATTTCCTTACATATGCCGAACAGTCCAAAAAACAGTTTATTCCCGGCATTAAAAGCAATGGCGAGCAAGAAGTGGTTGGACGAACCTGCTATGTGTATGGCGTAGCACTTGGTAGTGAAAAAACCGGTGTATCCTATTCCTTCTATGTGGACAAAGAAACCGGAATTTGCCTTGGATTTGAGTCCGGAAAATCAGCAGCGGGAGTTGACCTTGGTATCGACGGAGCGATATTTACCTGCACCGAATTCATCACGGAGAATATTCCGTCCCTTGCCGAACTTCTTCCTAAAGAATCTTTGAATTAATATTTTGCAAACACAATTCAAGCACTGGATAAACAATTGCCTTATATAATGCAGACAAACAACAAACCAAGTACAAAAGGAGTAGATATATCATGAGTGAATACAAGGCAAATGCACAAGATCAGCGAAAGGCTGAGAATATTCGTCGGCAGTATATCAGCCGTAATGAAAATAAGATGGAACAGCTTCAGAAGCTTGATGATAAAGTAAAGCTGCCCGGTAAAATCTTAGCCAGCATTTTGGGAATTATCGGTTCCCTTGTTATGGGTGCGGGTATGTCCCTCATAATGGTATGGTCGGATATGACTTTGGGATTGGGACTCAGTATTCCCGGTATGCTTGTTGCCCTTATCGCTTATCCAATCTATACACTGATTACGAACAGCAGAAAGAAAAAATACGCTGACGAGATTATGCGTCTTTCTGATGACATTATGAATAATAAGGAGAACGCCTGAAATGAGAGAAAACAGTTTTGTAGGATATGAATATCGGGATGTAACGGTAAAACGCAACATGGCTTCCGTAATCGTAGACGGTTACGAAAACTTTGGTTGGGAGGTTGACAGTACCGGTGAAACGATTGATAACCTTACTACCATTGACAAGATGGTTATTAAATTTAAGCGTGATAGAAAAATCCGCAACAAGGCTGAACTCACCCGGCTGCAGCGTAATTTCGACGCTTGTATCAGCGACATTGATTCCTTAGAAAAATCAAAGTTTGTTAAGCCCTCGGTAGTGGCATATCTTGTTGGTATTATCGGCACAGCGTTTATGGCAGGTTCGGTATTCTGCGTAATTGCAAGCAAAATTATACCGTGCATTATTCTTGCCGTCCCTGCTTTTATCGGTTGGGTACTGCCTTACTTCCTCTACAAGTCCATTCTCAAAAAAAAGACAGAGGAAGTAACTCCTCTAATCGATGAAAAATACGATGAGATTTACACTGTCTGCGAAAAAGCAAATGCTTTGCTTGACAGTGCAGATTAAATATAGATATATCTATCAGAAAGGAGGTACATAACAATGGGTTGGGTAATCGGTATTGCTGCGGTTGTGGTAGTAGTTGTTGTAGTGGCTGTTGTCATCGCCAAGAAGAAAAAGTAATTAATTATTAAACCGTACATAAAGGCTTGTGCTTGGTAGTTACGGGCACAAGCCTTATTCATTAACTTGAAAGGAGTTATCACCTCTTTCTTTTGAAGCGGCACTTTTACTGTGTCGCTTCTCTTTTGTATCAATTAATAATTCTCAAACACTACTCAAACAATGACCAAATATGTGATTGATATAGTTATGCTGAGATGGCAAGGAGTAACCTAAGTGATAGTTATATTGTCGGCTGTTTCAGGATTGATAACAATATTGATTTTAATCAGCGGTGTGATCAATTCTGTTTTAAATTTGATTATGAAGGCATTGAACGGTAGTGATATAAATGAAAGAGAAGATCAAAAAAATAATTCAATTTATAACTAATCCTCATCTGATTCTTTGCTTTTTCCTTGCATGGATTATTACAAATGGATGGTCGTATATTTTGTTGGGAATAGGAACCTTATTAAAAATCAAATGGATGATCGCTGTAGCGAGTGGATATTTGGCATTTTTGTGGTTGCCTGTTTCACCGGAGAAAATTATTACATTTGCTATTGCGATTACATTACTCCGCTTTTTATACCCAAACGATCAAAAAACCCTTGCTGTTTTGCAATCCATGCGGGAGAGAATCAGAAATAAGAAAAAAACAAAAAAGGATAGCAATTAATAATTCTCAAACAATTCTCAAACATTAAAACAACAGAAGGAATATATAATGAAGCCACAAAATAAAAAAACCGGAAAGAGGTAATTTACAATGAATAAAAACGATCAGGAATTTCTCGTACAAAAAATTCGCACCCAGTATACCGAAAAGGAACATACTCAGATTGATGCTCTGCAGGAATTGGACGCAAAGGTAAAACGCCCTGCAAATGTGTTTGCATATATCTTCGGCAGCATTAGCGCAATTATCATGGGATGCGGTATGAGCCTTGTTATGACCGACATCGGTTCTACACTTGGCATGACAAGCACAATGGCTCCCGGCATCGTTATCGGGATTGTAGGTATGTTGATGGCTCTTATCAATTATCCGATGTATACCGGTATCTTGAATTCCCGCAAAAAGAAATATGCCGATCAGATCATGAAGCTCAGCGATCAGATTATGAAAAATTAATGCTGAGTTTCCATTTACAAATGAAGCAAAGGAGATAAGGCAATGAACGCTATTGAGATCAGAAACCTATCAAAAAGCTTTCGCGGTATGTATGCGGTTGATCATTTGAATATGACTGTTCCCGTGGGAGCAATTTACGGTTTTATCGGTGAAAACGGAAGCGGGAAATCCACAACTGAAAAGCTTATATGCGGACATCTTGTTCCGAATGAAGGTGAAATCAAACTGTTTGGCAGAGATTATAAGGACGCCGGAGTCAGAGTAAGAGTCGGGGCTCTCATTGAGAACGCCGGCTGTTTCCCAAATTCAAGCGTATGGGATAACCTGATGATGCAGGCTATCAATCTCGGACTTGAAAACCGTGTGGACGAAATCAACCGTGTATTGCAGATTGTTCGTATGGAAGATTCTGCCCGTATCAAATTTAAGAGTTGTTCTCTCGGCATGAAACAGCGCATCGGTATTGCTATGGCGCTCCTCGGAGATCCTGCCCTTTTGATACTTGATGAACCGATTAACGGGCTGGATACAGACGGTATGCGAATTATGAGAGAAATTCTCGTTGATATTACGAAAAATTATGGTTGTACTGTCGTGATTTCTTCTCATATTCTCGGAGAGCTTGAAAAAATCGCCACGCATTACGGAATCATCCGTCAGGGTAAAATGATCCAGGAACTCTCTGCAAAAGAAATGGATAGCAGAGCGCGCGTATTTGTATCCATTAAAACCAAGGATATAAGCGGCGCTAAATCCGTCCTTCAGAAAAAATACGATAATGTCAAAGAAGAGGATGGGTATCTTCGAGTGTACGATATAGATGATACTGAAACAATCGTGGAATATCTGCTTCAAAACGGTCATATCGTAAGCGAAATCAAGAAAAATAAGATCGGCCTTGAAGAATACTATGTCGAGCTGATGAGTAAGAAGGAGGAAGAATAATATGACGGCATCTCATGAATTAAAGTTTGAGTCTCCGAGCTTCATTCAAAGGCTGAAAGGAATGCTCGGTGTTGACTTTTACCGTTTATTCCATACTCCTTTGTTTTACATTTTTCTTATTATCGCTGCGGTAATTCCTGCAATGATTCTCGGTACAGCAGGCAGCGCTGAGGGAGCTGAACCCTTATATAACAACACTTGGAATATCATTGCGGCAAACACCCCCATTTATGCTGTTTCCGATATGGGACAATACGCCAACATGAATATGGTATTTATTTTTGGCGGTATTATGGTTTCAATCTTTATCGGACACGATTACAAAAGCGGATATGTAAAACAGCTTTTTACTACTCATGCCAAAAAGCAGGACTACATGATGTCGAAAACCATTTCCTGCGCTTTTGCTATGGCTTGTATGTGTGTTACATATACGATTGGCGGAGTGGTGGCAGGTTTCCTTGCCGGAACATCCTTTGAGGTTAATGTTGGCTCGCTCATTCTTGCCATAGTAAGCAAGATGATTATGAGTCTCGGTTGGGCAAGCCTTTATACTTTTCTTAATATCATTTTCAGGAGATATTTTGGTATTTCCATTGCTTCAAGCTTCTTCTTCGGCACAGGTATTCTTATCATCGGAGCGGGTGCGATTGTCGGGAATTCTTCAATCCTGAATATCTTTCTGTATGGTTCCTCGGTATATGCCTGCCTGTCAAGTAACATTGTAACCTTGCTGGTATGCCTTGCGGTTTCCGTGGCGTGGACGGTTATTTATAATCTGCTCGGCGCACGCATCCTCTCAAAGTGCGATGTTTATTAAAAGGAGGCGGTCAGAATGAATGCAATAGAAATTAAAGGCTTAACAAAAAATTTCGGTGGAAAGCAAGCACTTAAAGGTCTTGATATGACCGTCCCTGTGGGAGCAATATACGGCTTCATCGGAGAAAACGGAAGCGGCAAATCCACAACGGAAAAACTGATTTGCGGACTCCTCGTCCCGAGTGGAGGAACAATTAAACTGTTCGGCAGAGATTATACGGATGAGGATGTAAGAGCTAAGGTAGGTGTACTGATCGAAGCGCCGGGTTGCTTTCCTAACTTAACCGTTTGGAATAATATGAAGCTGCAAGCAGCAAATCTGAGCATTAAAAACCCTGACGCAGAAATTCAAAAGGTTCTCAAGATGGTACGAATGGAAGGTGCTGCCGGAAACAAATACAAGAACTGTTCTCTCGGTATGAAGCAGCGTATTGGCATTGCAATGGCTTTGCTTGGTAATCCGACACTTTTGGTACTCGATGAGCCTATTAACGGCTTGGATGCTGACGGCATGAGAATTATGCGCGAAGTCCTTGTGGATCTTACCAAGAGTGGTTGTACCATCGTAATATCCTCCCACATTTTAGGTGAACTTGAAAAGATCGCAACCCATTACGGAATTGTTCGTGGCGGAAAAATGATTAAGGAAATGACCGCTGCGGAGCTTGACGCAGGATGCCGTACCTATGTAGCTGTCAGGGTGAAGGATATGAACAGAGCCAAGGCGATACTGGCTTGCAGATATTCCCGCGTGGAAGAAGATGAAGCCGGATATATCCGTATTTATGATGCGGGCAGCCCGGAAGAAATTGTCACCCACCTGTATGATAACGGCATCTTGATCGAAGAAATCAAAACAGAGAAAATCGGTCTTGAAGAATACTATATTGATTTGATGAAGGAGGGCAGATAACATGGATAAGGCAAACGAAATGAAATTTGAACGCAATGGCTTCGCAAGAAGGCTTAAAAGTATGTTATCTGTGGATTTCAGAAGATTGTTCACATCGCCCTTGTTTTATATCATAGTGGGCGTTGCCGCCGTAATTCCTGTATTGGTTTTGGTAATGACCACTTCGGTTTCGGGAGGAACTACGGTAGACCCGATAACAGGCGTTGAACAGGCAGTTGAAACAGAACCCATTACAAACACATGGCAGGTTATTGAGTCAGCAAGCGGCGAAGGCAGCGGTATGAGCTCTGATATTATGAGTATGTGTAACATAAACCTGCTTTTCTTTGCGGCTGCTGTTCTTATCTGTATGTTTGTTACGGACGATTTCAAAAGCGGCTACGCAAAAAACATCTTTGCCGTTCGATCAAAGAAAACAGATTATGTTATATCGAAATCTCTTGTCGGATTTATAGGCGGAGCGTTTATGATTGTTGCTTACTTTATCGGTGCAATGCTCGGCGGCGCAATCGCAGGGCTATCTTTTGATACGGGAGTATCAGGAATCAGCGGAATCGTAATGTGTCTGCTGTCAAAGGTGTTCTTGATGGCGGTATTCGTTCCTATCTATGCCTTGATGAGCATTGTTGCCAAGCAGAAAACTTGGATGTCAATGGTAGGCTCTTTTGCTGTAGGTATGTTGTTATTTATGATGATACCGTCGCTGACTCCGCTTAATTCTACTATCATGAATGTTGTTATCTGCTTGATTGGCGGTGCAATATTCAGCGTTGGACTCGGTGCAATCAGCAATACTGTACTGCGGAAAACAAGTTTGGTTTAATTACGGGAAGCGGAGCGTTTTTTAGCTCCGCTTTTACCGCTTATGTTATATTAAGAGATTATGAGGTGCCTTTATGAAAGCTGCTATTTACTTAGGTAAAGAAAATATAGAAATCAGAGAACTGCCGATGCCAGAATGCGGTGATAACGATGTAATCATCCAAAATCTCTACTCCAGCATTTGCGGCACCGATGTTGCCGTATTTCAACACGGCCCCGGAACGGGACACCGCATCGATGTGGGCGGAGAGTTTGGTCATGAAACAGTATCCCGTGTTGCGGCGATTGGTAAGAATGTAACCGAGTTTACGGTTGGTGAAAGAGTATATCCCTACCCCCGATATACGAAGGGAGATACACGCCGTGCCGGAACTATCGGCGGTTTCTCAGAATACATCTTAGTTCCTAATGCAAAACGCAATTATTCTCTATATGAAATTGATGATACCATCCCGGACAGACTTGCCTGCCTTATCGAGCCTTTTACAGTGGGCTGCCGAGCTGCAAGAAGATCAGCACCGAAGATGAATGAAACGGCTGTTGTTTTCGGATGCGGAACAATCGGTATGGCTGCTGCCGTTACCTTAAAATATTTCGGTCTTGAAAAAGTTATGATATGCGACTATTCTGAATTGCGTCTGAATATTGCAAAAGAGCTGGGCTTTGAAGTGTGCAATATGGGCAGCGATGATTTCATTACTTATGCAAAAAAATACTTTGGCACAGCACCTTCCCTTAAAGGAGAAACTGCGAATGTGGATATTTTCATTGATGCAGCGGGTGCAGAGTCGATATTTGAAACCTTTATGGAGAAAGGAAAGATCGAAAGCCGCTTTGTTTGTGTTGCAGTAAATAAAGCTCTAAGAAGCTTAGATATGCTTCATTTAACCTATTCACAGAAAAGCGTTATCGGTTCGGGCGGTTATATGCCGGAGGATGTTTGCACGGTTATGGATATTATGAAAAGCGGCAGATGGAAGCTTGAAAAGCTGATCACACACGAATTTCCGCTTGATGAACTTGAAACAGCAATCCGTACCGCAGGAGATGTTAATCACTCACTGAATGTGACGATTAAATTTGACAATGCGTAGTAATGAGGAAAATATGATGTATGGTTTGCTTTTTGTACGATAACTGTAGATATCACATTTTATAATACACTTAATCAGTATGCAGTTCGTTTTTCATTTTTTCAAGTGCTCTGCGGTAGGTTTTATCTGCGGTATCGGGTGAGGCCAGACCATGGTCGATTGCAATATCTATAAACGCTTCTTTGGACAAAGGTTTCTTTTTCGGCTTGCCGTTTTCGTCTAAATCATTTTTATCATAATAATGAGTAGAATAGCATTCCATACAAAAGCCGAGATGTGCCGATACCATAGCCCGTTCACGGTAGTTTAGATTTTCAAATGCCGTCATCACCGCTTCGACTCGCTCCAGTTGAAAGAAAAGCTTGTCCGGCTCCGAAGAGCCGTCGTGTGCTACTTCCTCTCGACTTTCCTCGCTGTCCTCATCGGAGTATTGGCGGTAGTAGTCCACAAACTGCATATTCTGCATACCGCAGCGGATGATTTCAGCGGCATCCTCTTTGCTTGTACCAATAGCCACTGCTATTTTATCAATCGTGGAATCATCACTTTTATTACCATATTCACGGAATAAGCGCATAGCCTTGCGAAGTCGTAAATATTCATCGTTGCTTTGTACCGTAAAGCCTGTCCGCATTGTGCGAATATAATTGTGAACCTCCCGCATTGCGGCATATTCCTTATAAACAATAAAAGGAACTTTGCGATCAGGATTATATTCCTGCAAGGCTTTTAACATTCCCATAATATACGCTTGCTTTATATCGGAAAAGTGTCCGTACATTGCATAGTCCTGAACGATAGCCATAGCCTTTTCGTTTACTGTTCTCTCATAGTAATGAAGAAACCAAGAAATATATTTATCCTCTTTTTCGGCAAGGTAATTCAGAATATATTTTTGTAAATCATTTACTTTCGGCGGTGCCGGAGTTAAACGATATAGTTGAAGTTCCTTTTCCCATTCTTTCACGGCAACCACCTCCTCTGTACGTGTAACGGGCTATTTCAGTCTTTTATCGGTTTCGGCGTAGAGCTTTTCACGGCTCATATCAAGAATATATTGCTTGTTGGCGTAATCGGAATATAGCTGCGCTTTCAGCTTGTATTCCTTTGCCAGCTCCTTGGCCATCCTTGCAAATTCCTCTGTTATGGTTTTCCTGCCCTTTTCAGTACGAATGGCAGAGCATCGGCGGTTGTAAATATCGACAACGGGATCGGCGGCAGCAAGCTCTTTTCGGTTAATACTTGCGGCGTATTTTCGGCAAGTAACTTTTTTGCCTCTTGCCTCGTAGGGAGAAATACCATTGCAGTATTTCTGTTTTCGGGCAGAGGTCATCAGGAAATATTTTTTGCAAATACCGCACCTTCTCGGATAATGTCCGTAATGTAATCCTTCAAAAAAATCGGTAACTATGAAGCTATAATAACTGTCAAAATACAGTCGGCGGGCAAGAACCGCAGCCTTGCTTTTTGCATTTTTCATTTGCGACACATATTCTGTCTTGACAGCAAGCGGCTGGATATTAAAAACTTCAAGAGCAATAGGCAGTAAGTGCTCCTCATCAAACCGCTCCGCTTCATCTACACGGCTTGAAAACTCCGTCAGCCCTTTATGCGCCCTTAGCATATCATCAGAGATTGCATTATAGAAAGCAAGGGTGTTCGACACATCGGCTATTAGGTTATTGCAAGAAATAAAAAACGCTTTATCGTATTCGGCCGGAAGCAAATCCAAATCAAGCTCGGCTTGTTCTTTACTTCCTACGGCGGCTTTGCGATTAAAGAAATCAACAATCTGTTTTGCGTTTTCCTTGGAAAAAAGCTCAATTATCCTGTTGCGTTCACCCGGTATATCAAGCGCATTAAACGGCTTGAGGGTAGGCAAGGTATCGAGAATGTATCCGATTTCCGTTCCGGCGGCAAGAAACTCTGCTTTTTTGAGATACCCGATAGACAACTGCTCCGCCACATTCCAGCCGTGTTGTTTATATACGCTGAGTCTTGCGGCAGTGTCGTTTTTATAGTAGATATTGAGTAAGTGAACGGCATAATCGCCGGCCGCATAAGTTTTATTACCTATCCGCACTCTGCCGTCACGGTAATCTGCGGTAAAAAACTGATTCATACGCCTATCCTCCATCCTCCATACGAATTATATCAAAACCAATGTCCCAAACAACGGACAGTCAACTGCAAAAATAAAAAATATTTTTTCTGAAAACGATGTTCCTGATTTGCAATATTTTTTATATTATACCACAAAAACGCCGAAATTACAAGGCGATTTTCGTGTTGCGTTTTTGATTTACATACTGTTACTATGTTCCATATAAATTTTGACTTCTCCTACATTCTATAAAGTAGAGGGAGCGAAAACCTCACAAATACTCAGGGCATTGCCGTCGGGAAACCGGCGGCTTTTTTTGCTGCCCGAAAACGAAAGGAGGAAAGGTCTATGATGAAGATTACACCTAAGCAGGCGGAGAAGGTTCACCGTCTTGTTAAGTCACTTTGCGCCAACTGTGATAAAGACGGCAACTGCATCCTGCTTGACGACGGCGAAGCACATCGCTGTGTGCAGCTTATCTCTATCCACGGTATTTACTGCAATTATTTCAAAGAAGCGGTACTGCCCAGCGACAGAGAACTGTATGAACAAATCAAGAAAATCAACAAATTGAAGTAAAAAAGGAGAAATGTAAAATGAAGAAATTTAATGAAATGTATGTTATCGGTATCGACCACGGGTATGGGAATATGAAAACAGCGAACTGCTGCTTTCCCACCGGAATAATGAAAAGCGATACCGAACCCACCTTTGTAAGCGACCTGCTCCAATGGAACGGCAAATACTATTCCATCGGCGTCGGTCATAAGGAATTTACGGCAGACAAGTATAATGACGAGGATTATTATGTTCTTACTCTTGCCGCTATCGCACGGGAGCTACGGAGAGAACGCATCACCCAGGCTTCCGTGTTCATCGCCGCAGGACTTCCGCTTACTTGGGTAAGCAAACAGAAAGCGGAGTTTAAGAAATATTTGCTTCAACACAGCGAGGTTGAATTTACCTTCCGAAACACGGAATACCGTATTAAGATCGTCGGTGCGGAAATCTATCCGCAAGGTTTCGCTGCCGTTGCCGAAAGGCTTGCAGATTTTAAGGGTGTCAATATGCTCTGCGACATCGGTAACGGCACCATGAACCTACTTCGGATTGTAAACAAAAAACCCGACGCACAGCGTATGTTTACCGAGAAATACGGCACCCATCAATGTGCTTTGCTTATCCGTGAGCAGATGATGAAGCACCACCACACAACCCTTGATGATGCCATCATCACAGAAATCTTAAAGAAAGGCACGGCAGATATTGACGGTCAGTATCTTGAAACGGTTATTAAGACTGCAAAAGAATACACCGCCGGTATCTTCCGACGCCTGCGTGAGCACGAATACGATTCCAGACTGATGAAGCTCTATGTGGTTGGCGGCGGTGGTTGTCTGATTCGCAACTTTGCCGACTGTGATGCAAACAGAGTCATTATCAACGAGGATATTTGTGCCACCGCAAAAGGCTATGAATATATGGCGCTTGTTACCCTTAACAGAAAAGGTGGTGCGGTATGAGCGTTAAGAATGTAAAGATCCGCTTTAATCTGAGTAAAGAAAATGACCGCAGGGCGTATGACTATCTGCAAAACGCAGAGGTTTCATACAGCAAGGCGGTCATTTCTGCTATATGCGGATTTATGGACTTATCCGAAATTAAGGAAAGTGAAGATGCTTTTCTCGAAAGGGTTATATCCACTATCCGAGAGGAAACGGCAAAAAGCAATCCGCTTGGCGGCTTATTACAACTTGTGCAACAGCCGCCTGCACAAACACCCGCCGATAAAGAAAACAATGCCGAAACCGAAGAAGCGGTACTCGATTTCCTCGACAGCTTCTAAGGTGACACTTATCCCTGCTTTTGACGGTACTGTGACGGCAATACTGAAAAGAATTGTCTCCACTAACCGCATTGGTTCCACTATTCAAAGATATTGACGGCACTCACATAAAAGGTGATGCCAATGCCGCAGGAAAACGGAACGAAAGCACGATTTGCACCAATAAGAACAGTATGAGGTCGCTCCCTCACGGTGCAAGTCACGAAGAACAGACGAATACCACCTACGGTGTGTGTCTTACACCGTAACAAGCAGGGACTTTGTGTGCCAAAGTCCCAATCAAAAGCCGCAGGTTTTCTTACGGCTTTGTTCTTTGGGGGCTTACCGCCCCCAATCCCCCGAAAAAATGAATGAAAGAAGGAATAATGTATATGAAAGATAT
>JBJEQL010000083.1:0-4536 GCA_051881735.1 Oscillospiraceae bacterium | reverse complement strand
TGCCTTGCAAGGGAGTTTGACGCAGAGTGGAATTATTATAGCCGAGGATTTGTCTATAGGTTGATTGAAGATTAGTATTAATGTTCTTTACGATAAACTGACAGAAAGGAAGTAACCCCATGAACAAAGAATGGTCGGAAAAGAATTCACAGATACAGAAACTTCTCGGGAAAGAGAGTTCATACAAAGACGGAATTGACCTGCTCATCAAATTCAGAAACGAGCTTTTTGAGCAGATAACCTTTATTGTGAACGGATTTCCACTTGAGGCGTTTTCCTTGATGCCCTTTGCAGGCGCAGACGGTTATCACAGCAAGACGCTTGCATACTCGATATGGCACATTTTCCGCATAGAAGATATCGTTGCACACACGCTTATAGAAAATGATGAACAGATCCTCTTTGCCAAAGATTATCGTGAAAAGATCAATGCAGAAATCATCACCACAGGCAACGAACTGCAGGGCGAAAAAATAGAAGATTTCTCAAAGGTACTTGACATAAAAAGTCTTTATGAATATGCAAAGGAAGTTATGCTCTCAACGAATGATATTATGCTTAAGCTTGACTATGCACAGTTAAAGCGCAAGTTTTCCGATAATGACAAAGACAGAATCATCGCTTCCGAATGTGTAAGCACGGATGAAAATGCGGCTTGGCTCATTGATTACTGGTGCGGCAAGGACGTTCGGGGATTGATAAAAATGCCGTTTTGCAGGCATTGGATAATGCACATTGAAGCCATGCAGCGCATCAAAAACAAGCTGTGCAAACTCGCTCGCAAGGGCGTTGACCCTATCGCATACTGCGGTTTTTCCTGCAATCATTGTTTTCTAAGTCAATGGTGCGGCTCCTGTCGGACGGAGTATAACACCTGCTCCTTTGCGACCTGTTTTCCTGACAAAAAATGTCCGAATGCGACCTGCTGCAAGGATAAAAACATAGACGGATGTTATGAATGTGCTGAACTGGAAATTTGTCAGAAAGGGTTTTATGATCCCAACAATGACGGAGCAAACGCAGCCAAAGCACAGGCTATGTTTATAAATAAGTACGGCAAAAAAGCTTTTCTAAAAGTACATGACAAGCTCCACGAAAAATACAGTTTCTCCAAAACGCAGGAGATACTTGGACAGGATATGCACACAGGCTTAAAGATACTTGAAGACACATACAACAATTAATGTTAACAGGAACAAAATGAAAAGATATATTGCATTATTAAGGGGCATAAACATAAACGGAAAAAATAAAATTTCCATGTCAGAGCTGAAAACAGGTTTTGAAGGCATCGGATTTGAAGCTGTTGTTACTTATCTTAACAGCGGAAATGTTGTTTTCTCCGCTAATGAAAAAGATGAATCCGACATTCGCAGAAATATCGAAAAAATGATAACTGACAGATTTGGGATTGATATTGAAGTATATGTAACGGATACCGAACAGATAAGCGACATTCTTAGCAATGCTCCCGACTGGTGGGGAACGGCTGACAAGGATATATATGATAATCTGATATTCGTCTTAGCGCCGTCAACTGCCGAAGAGATATACGAAATGATCGGCGAACCGTCGGAAAAGCTTGAAAGAATATGCATATACAAAAACGTTTTTTTCTGGTCATTCGACAGAAAGAACTATTCCAAGGCAAACTGGTGGAAGAAGACCGCAAGCGCAGGCATCGGAGAAAAGCTAACTATACGTACTGCAAATACTGTCAGAAAAATATCGACACTTTGAGGAAACTGAAATTATGGAATTTACAACAGAAAGACTGATACTCCGTCCGTGGAAAGAATCGGACGCTGAAAGCTTATATGAATATGCCAAAGATCCCGATATCGGCTCACCTGCAGGCTGGCCTGCGCACACAAGCGTTGAAAACAGTCTTGAAATAATAAGAACTGTTTTATCGGCAGAGGAAACATACGCTGTATGCCTGAAAAAAGATAACAAGGCTATCGGCAGCGTTGGACTTATTCTCAACGGTTCGACCGATATGACGGACAGAGATGACGAATGTGAGCTTGGATACTGGATAGGCAAGCCGTTCTGGGGCAAGGGATATATACCCGAGGCGGCAAAGTGTCTGATTCGTCACGGTTTTGAAGATTTAGGCATGACTACAATATGGTGCGGCTACTATGACGGCAACACGAAATCCAAAAGAGTGCAGGAAAAGCTTGGTTTTCGATATCATCATACTTGTGACAACGTTCCTGTGCCGCTTTTGGGCAAAAGCAGGGTCGGTCATACAAACTTTATGACTAAGGAGCAATGGGAGGCTGATAATAAATAGCCCCACCACTCACCTGCTCCGCAGACGAAAAATGATAATCCTGCCGAAAGGCTTGATTATATAAATTTATTTTAAGGAGATTGCTGTTTGAAGAAAAACAACACCTCGGAGATTGTATGCTGACCGGGAGGTTTGGCTAATACATTCTCGCACAAACCTCCCAGTATTGCAGTTAACAATCATCAGGAGGAAAAAACAATGAATAAAAATGACTACATCATTCGCTTGGAAAGAGAAAACGAACACCGTGAGGTCGAAAACCTCATCAGAGAATCATTCTGGAACGTATATCGTCCCGGCTGTCTGGAGCATTATGTTATCAATCAGCTCAGGAACGACCCTGCGTTCGTACCCGAACTTGACTTTGTAATGGAAAAGGACGGAAAGCTCATAGGTCAGAATATGTTCATGAGAGCGGTAATCAAAGCCGATGACGGCAGAGATATCCCAATAATGGCTATGGGTCCTATCTGCATCACGCCCGAATTAAAGCGCAAAGGCTACGGAAAGATTCTGCTTGACTTTTCTTTGGAAAAAGCTGCCGAAATGGGTGCAGGCGCACTTTGCTTTGAGGGCAACATTGACTTCTACGGCAAAAGCGGTTTTACCTATGCAAGCAAGTTCGGCATCAGATACCACGGTATGCCTGAGGGCGAGGACGCTCCTTTCTTCTTGTGCAAGGAGTTGAAGCCGGGATATCTTAACGGAATCACCGGAGAATACACTCCGCCGCAGGGTTATTTCGTTGACGAAGCCGAAGCGGAAGAGTTTGACAGGCAATTCCCGAAAAAGGAAAAGCTAAAACTCCCCGGACAGCTTTTCTAAGCGTATGAAAAAACCTCCTATGGTATAATGCCGTAGGAGGTTTTCTTTATGCTATTCCTGTTTTTCTAAGGAACTCAATGCTGACCGTTCCGTCAAGGACTTTATCGATATATTCCATACTGAAATGTGCTTTGGAATTTATACCGTGACTTTTTGCAAGCTCATCGCTGTACTGCGAATAGAAATAAACACGGTTATTTGCATACTTTGCGTCATAATGCTGTATCGTCGGGATAAGCGAAACATCAGTCACAAACGGCTCGCCATCGTCATATCTGTCAACATAAAAATCAAGCACTCCGCCGATGAGGTTTCTCGGCTGTGACTGTGCCGAAACGAAATTTCCGAGCGAATACGCACAAAGCGTTTTTCCGCCGTTCTCACGCTCTATCCATTCAATGTCACGCAGGACATGGGGATGTGTGCCTAAAATAACATCGGCGCCTGCTTCGGCAAGTTTTTTTGCTGTTTCACGCTGAATATCGGAGATAATTTCGGAATTTTCCACTCCCCAATGAAGCGAAACAATACAGATATCCGACTTTTCTTTGGCTTTTTTTACATCGTTCACCATTCCATCAACATCGTTTGCATCCCCGATGATAAGCTCCGAACCGGCAGGAAGCCGCAGACCGTTCAGACTTTCCGTATATGACAAAAACGAAAAGGTCACGTTCTGTGATGTCAGCGTGCGGATATTTTCTTTATCCTCCATATTGCGGTAAGCGCCGAGAACGGTCACATCCGAACGTGAATCCCAATAATCAAGACAAGCTTTCAGACCGCTTTCACCCTTGTCAAGAGTGTGATTGTTTGCCATTGTGAAAACATCGAATCCGATATCTATCATGTGGTCACCGAGGGCAACCGGACTGTTAAAGCACGGATAAGTTGACGGCGGAACTGTATCGTTACAGATAAGGGTTTCCTGATTTATTATGGCTATATCAGCGGCGGTGAAATATTCGTCCACATTGTCATATTCATAAGCAAAATCATATCCGTCACCGTTTGCCCGTTTTGCCGCCTGCTCGTACAAGCTGCTGTGTATAAGGTTATCCCCTGCTGCAGCGATATGTATATGCGAAGTGAGCTGCGGCACATGGACAGTTTCGGCAGTTGTTACGGTAGTTGTTTCAACCGTTGTTTCCGGCGCTGTTGTTTCGGTAGTAACTGCCGTTGTGCTTGTTTCGGCTGTTACGGTTGCGATAGTTTCTGTTGCCTGCGAACATCCTGCAAACAACATAGCAGCTGCACATATTATAATTATTGTTTTTTTCATAAAGTATCCCCATAAAAATATCATAAGGGGTTCTCTAAAAACCGGGACTCGAGCAAATTTTCGTATATGACTTTATTCAGCTGCAAGGCAACAAACCGCAGTAATACTTGATGTATTACAAGGTTTGTTA
>JBJEQL010000082.1:0-4544 GCA_051881735.1 Oscillospiraceae bacterium | reverse complement strand
GAAACGCTGATTAATACGTTTCTGCCGTTTTTCAAAATGTCCTCAAAGACGGAAATTCGTACATTTTTCAAAACGGCGAAACGAACGCTTCGCTTTGCCGCAGCAATAATCAGCGTATCCCTAATTCCAAATCGTTCTATAGACAAAGCCGACAGATAGAATAATCCAAGTCAAGGATGACGACCGCAGGAAGGCTTTATGCCTTTCAAGGGAGTCAGACGCAGAGTTGGATTATTATAGCCAAGGATTTGTCTATAGGTTGATTTGGAATAAGTATTAAATAAAATATTCGATATATTTTGCGAAATACTTGATTTAAGTTCAATTTTGTGGTACACTATTAACAGAGTATTTTCTGAAGGGAGAGCTGTCCTTTGACGGACAGCAGAAAAATATCATGGATCTTAAGAATGAAAAGATCGCTATCGGCAGCGATCATGCAGGTTATGCATTAAAAAAAGACATCATAAAGCACCTTGAAGAGCTTGGCGTTCCCTACATAGAGTTAGGCTGTATGGACGGAACAAGCTGCGATTATCCGCTCGTTGCCCGTGAAGTTTGTGCAAAGATAACTGACGGAACTGTAAAGCGAGCTATCCTTATCTGCGGAACAGGTATTGGAATTTCCATCGCCGCAAACAAGGTAAAGGGTATCCGTGCTGCTCTTTGTACTGACGCTTACACCGCAAAGTACACTCGTCTGCACAATGACGCAAACGTGCTTTGCATGGGCGGACGTGTTACAGGCGCAGGTGTTGCCGAAGAAATGGTAGACGTTTTCCTTTCGACCGATTTTGAGGGCGGACGTCATCAGCGCAGAGTAGATCTGATCGAAGAATAATTTTTGGAGGTATATATAAATGCAGAATGTTAAACTTATCGACCATCCTCTCGTTCAGCACAAGATCACAATGATGAGAGATATCAACACAGGTTCAAAGGAATTCAGAGAGCTTGCTTCCGAAACAGCAATGCTCATGTGCTATGAAGCTACCCGTGATCTTCCTCTTAAAACTGTTGAGATCCAGACACCTGTTGCTGTTGCAAAGTCTAAAGTTATTTCCGGCAAAAAGCTTGCATTCGTTCCTGTTCTCAGAGCAGGTCTTGCAATGGTTGACGGTATCATCGAGCTTCTTCCTGCTGCTAAAGTTGGACACGTTGGTATTTTCCGTGACCCTGAAACAACAAGTGCAGTCGAATACTACTGCAAGCTGCCGAGCGATGTTGCGGACAGAGAGGTTATCATCACCGATATCATGCTCGCAACCGGCGTTACAGCAGTAAAGACTATCGATATACTCAAAAAAGCAGGCGTTAAGAGCATAAAGCTGATGTGCATCATTGCATCCCCCGAGGGTATCGATGCTGTAAACAAGGCTTATTCCGATGTTGAGATCTACTGTGGAAGCATTGACGAGGGACTTAATGAGCATAAGTACATAGTTCCCGGTCTTGGCGACGCAGGCGACAGAATTTTCGGAACAAAATAAGATCTTTCTTAATGGTGAGTTCCTGTGCGGATATTTTTATCTGCATGGGAATAAACTGTTTTAAAAGAGTTTTAAGGAGGTTGCTGCAATGTGCGGAATTGTCGGATATGTCGGAAAGGAAGAATGTGCGGATATTCTTGTCGGAGCACTTCGCAGGCTTGAATACAGAGGTTATGATTCCGCAGGAATTGCCGTTTTTGAGGGCGACAGGATAAAAACTGTCAAGGCAAAGGGCAAGATATGCCCCGAAAAGGGCGATGCAAACGGAATGGGATTAATGGCAAAGCTTGAAACCGAAGGCAAGCCGGTCGGAACCTGCGGAATTGGTCACACACGCTGGGCAACGCACGGTGAACCGTCCGATATCAACTCTCACCCTATCGGAAACGGAAGAGTTTCTATCGTTCACAACGGTATCATCGAGAATTATCGTGAGATAAAGTCTTTTCTCATTTCAAAGGGTTATGGTTTTGAGAGTGAAACGGACACCGAAACCGTTGCAAAGCTGCTTGACTATTATTATGAGGGTGATCCTCTTGAAGCGATAGCAAAAGCACTTGCAGATATTGAGGGTGCTTATGCACTCGGGATCATTTTCCGTGAACATAAGAATAAGATCTATGCCGCACGAAAGGAAAGTCCTCTTATTGTCGGAAAGGGCGAGGGGGAGAACTTCATCGCTTCGGACGTAACGGCTATTCTTGAACACACACGCAATTATTATCTGCTTGAACACAATGAAATAGCTGAAATTACGGCTGATTCTATTAAGTTTTACGATCTTCACGAGAACATTATCGAAAAGGAAATTCAGACTGCAACATGGGATATTGAAGCTGCCGAAAAGGGCGGCTACGAACATTTCATGCTTAAAGAAATACACGAACAGCCTTCCGCTGTCAGAAACACGATATCTCCTCGTATCCGCAATGGACTTCCGAGCTTTGAGGAAGAATGCGGATTGAGCTATGAAAAGATACGCAGCTACAAAAACATTTTTATCGTTGGCTGCGGCTCGGCTATGCACGCAGGAATGGTTGGAAAATACGTTATCGAGAGTTTGGCAAGAGTTCCGGTAACGGTCGATATCGCCTCGGAATTCCGTTACAGAGATCCGCTTGTGACTGACAAGGATCTTGTTATCATTATTTCACAGTCGGGCGAAACGGCTGACACGCTTGCTGCCCTTAAGCTTTCAAATTCTCTTGGTGCTGACACGCTTGCACTTGTTAATGTTGTAGGTTCGACTATTGCAAGAGAAGCAAAAATGGTAATGTACACAAATGCAGGTCCTGAAATTTCCGTATGCTCGACAAAGGCTTACGCCGTACAGATCGCATTCATGTATCTGCTTGCGTTTGGAATTGCCTATGCTGTCGGCGGAATAGATGAAGTCAAATGCCGTGCGCTTACGCATGAGCTTGAAGAGATACCCGAAAAGATACAGAAGTGTGTTGACGATAAATCAGCTTATCAGTTTGTCGCTTCAAAGATAATGAATGCCGACAGCCTGCTTTATATCGGACGTGGGCTAGACTATGCGCTGAGCATGGAAGGTTCGCTGAAATTAAAGGAAATTTCCTATATCCACAGCGAAAGCTACGCTGCAGGTGAACTTAAGCACGGCACCATCTCACTCATTGATGACGGAACGCCTGTAATTGCTGTTGCAACTCAGCGTGCGCTGTTTGAGAAAACGGCTTCAAACGTCAAGGAAGTAAAGACAAGGGGCGCAAAGGTCGTAATGGTCTGCCGTGAGGACATGGACCCCGAGGCGGAGAGCGTTGACTATCTTGTAAAAATTCCTGTTACACAAAGCGATATCCTTATGCCGATGATAACGGTCGTTCCGCTTCAGCTTATCGCTTATTACACGGCTGTTCAGAGAGGAAACAACGTTGACAAGCCGAAAAACCTTGCAAAATCCGTAACGGTCGAATAAAAGGAATGTTCAGATGGAAAAAAAGTTAATTTCGGTTGTCGCACCCTGCTATAATGAAGAAGAGGTACTGCCGCTTTTCTACGATGAGATCGTTCGTGTCAGCGGAGAGATGATGAACGCTCACCCTGAGCTTTCGTTCGAGTTCCTTTTCATCAATGACGGTTCAAAGGATAAGACGCTCACGATACTTCGTAATCTTGCAAAAAAAGATAAGCGTGTACGATATGTTTCGTTTTCACGCAATTTCGGAAAAGAGCCTGCGCTTTATGCAGGGCTGGAGAATTCCTGCGGTGATTATGTTGTAACGCTTGACGCTGATCTGCAGCACCCTCCTAAGCTTATCCCCGAAATGTATGATATCGTCCGTTCGGGAGAATATGACTGCGCTGCGACACGCCGAATCTCACGCAAGGGCGAGCCTAAGCTGCTTTCATTATTCTCACGAAGCTTTTACAAGGTCATAAACAGCATTTCGCAGACGCAGATAGTTGACGGAGCGCAGGATTTCCGTTTTATGACCCGTCAGATGGTGGACGCTATCCTCTCAATGGGTGAGCGCAATCGTTTTTCAAAGGGCATTTTCTCGTGGGTAGGCTTTGACACGAAATATATTCCGGTTGAGAATACCGAACGTGCAGCAGGAACGTCAACATGGAATTTCTGGAAGCTTTTCAAGTATTCGCTTGAAGGAATAATGGCGTTTTCGACAGCGCCGCTTGCGCTTTCGGTTTTTGTAGGAATATTCGTGCTTATAGCTGCGCTTGTACTGCTTATTCTTACAATAGTAAATGCTTGCGGCGGCGGAGCATGGGAGCTTTTGTTGATTGCGTTTCTTATAACGTTTGTAGGCGGACTCCAGCTTTTCTGCGGAGGAATTAATGCGCTTTACAATCAGAAGCTTTACACAGAGATAAAGAAAAGACCGATCTATATTGCAAAAGAAACAGAAAAAGAGAAAAGGAATGATGAATAATGAATATTTGGCATGATATCTCACCTAACAGAATTACAAAGAACGACTTTTTTGCTGTAATTGAAATCGAAAAGGGCAGCAAGATGAAGTATGAGCTTGATAAGAAAACAGGTTTTCTTATGCTCGACCGTGTGCTTTA
>JBJEQL010000081.1:0-4572 GCA_051881735.1 Oscillospiraceae bacterium | reverse complement strand
GCTCGTCTGCCCCTCTGCAAAAGGTGATATGCTCACCGACAGCGGCTGGAAGCGTATGTGGGACAGCTACCTCGCAGAACTCAACTTCAAGTTCGGAAATTTCGACAGCATCATTGAAAGAGATCCCGAAACAGGCGAACCGAGGAAATATCAGAAGCCAAAGAGCAGATTTGCTCCTAAAAAGATACCGTTTGTCATTCCGAGGATAACAGCGCATTGGCTGCGTCATACCTTTATCACGATGATGTATATGGCAGGAGTGGATCTGCTTACAGCGAAGGAGCAGGCAGGTCATGCCGACGTCCAGACTACTGTAAATATCCCATATGGACACACCCACCCAAAGCAGCTATATTTCGATATAGAAATCGTTACCTTTCCATCGTGACAGGTAACGATTTTTATATGCAGAAGCTACTGTTTTTTCGTATGATTTTATACCTATTGATTTTACCGATCTGTTATGATATAATAAAATACAAATCAAAGGGCGGTGATAAAAATGCGGACGGCTATCTGCGAGGATGAAAAAATATACTCGGACAAGCTGAGCGAAAGCCTGAAAAAGTATCTTTTCTCACATAATGAAAAAACGAAAATAGACTTGTTCACAGACGGTGTTCCACTTGCCGAAAAGCTGGAAAGCGGCAGTCGTTACGACGTTATTTTTCTTGACATACAGCTTGAAAGCTCCGACGGAATGGATACAGCCGAAATTATCAGACAGTATGACAAAAATGTTCCCGTAATATTTGTCACAGGACTTGAAAACCGTGCTTCGGACGGATATGCTGTTCAAGCATTTGATTATATCATTAAATCCGATTTTGATGCGAAATTTGAAAAAGTTATGACAAGGCTCATGCAGACCTTGACCAAAAAAACACTTTCCTTGGAGGATGTTTCGGGTAATCTCGAAATAATCCTCATTGCCGATATAATGTATGTTGAATCCGAAGGACGAGGAACAGCTGTCCACACCGCCGAAAAGGCCATACACACCAACATCCCCATAAGCAAGCTGTCGGAAGAGCTTTCCGATTATGTTTTTATTGAGATATACAAGGCGATATACGTTAATATTTCAAAAATCAAACGTACTCTGACCGATACTCTTGAATTATCCGACGGTAAGATCCTTCCCATGAGCAGGCGGCGAAAAAAAGCTGTGCTCACCGCAGTAATGGAACGTGTGAGGTCGGAGATATGAGCAGACGAAACAGTATAATTGCAATCATATGCGTAATTCTGTCGGCAATTTTTCTGAATATCCTGCTGTTCTATAATATATCATGCACAGATGAATATATCGTCAGTAAGAACTCGGAGGGGCATGAATATGTCGAACGGCTTGATACTGTTCGTTTTGCGAATGTGCTGTTTTCGGAATGTGATGTATCGGATTATTCCGAACTGAAAGACGAGCTGCTTGCCGAAAAATCAACTCTGAACGAATATATGACCGCATGGGAATACAAAAATTCCGAGTTTAACATGAAGATATATCAGGATGCTGATGTCTATTCAAACGGCGATCGGAATGATTGGGCAGATAAAGTACTCGGTCAATACAGCTATACATATGAACAGGCAGAACAAAAAGCCGAACAGCTTGATTACTGCATTTCACGGCTGAATTACGCCTTGGGTTACACGGGATATACGGAATATGTTTCGGGCAATTCGGACAAGCTGCTGACCCTTTCAATGATAAATGAGAACAGCTTTGCCGCTAAAAATGCCATAAAGACAAAACGTGACTATTACGGACTTGATGCGATAAATCCCACTGCAGAAAGCGACATCGGCATAACTGCACTCTTTTCCGACAGCGTTACGGATATTATCGCAGTGCTTTGTGCAGTCATCTCGGCTATTGTCATTGGCAGGTATATGAAGTCCCGTGCCTTTTTCGGCAGCTCCTGTGTTGCTGTAACAGGTACAGCAGTAAGCATCGGAACAGCTGTTATGTACATCTGCAATGGAGTGCTGATGGACAGCTTTGTCGGGCTTGGAGATCTGCTCAGACCGATACAATCAGCAGAAGCATTCCGCACAAGCAGTATGATGATGAATGTTTTTACACTTATTGCGCTCAGGATAGTATTCAAGGCGATGTTCTGTGCCGCAGTGTATTATATTGTTTCGGGAATTACAATTTCCGAGAAAAAAGCTGCACCCATAATTATCACAGCAATTTCCGCATTGCTGCTCCTATTATGTCCTGCAAATGTGTATAATGCATTTCACGCCGAAAATATATTCGGAGTGTACGGAAATCTGAATATTCTCGGAAATGCTGTCAGTCCGCAGTCGGTATTTATCCCTGTAATGCTTATCATTCTTTCCGTGTCAATAATATTTTCGGTGAGGTCAGTATCATCGGGAGCACTTGCCGCAAGAGAAGCTGCCGAGCATGAATACTACGCCGAGGTGGGCAGAAAATACGAAGAAACACGCAAGATACGCCATGATATAAACAATCATTTGTCGGCTCTGGGAATACTTTTAAACGAGGGAAGAACAGCCGAAGCAAAAGCATATCTCGGAGAAATATCTGCCGAGCTTGCGCTTCAGAAGCCCCCTGCCGCAACGGGCAGACCGGTTCTCGATGCACTTCTGTTAAGCAAGGTACGGACAGCCGAAAATGAAAATATTAAGCTTGAAATAACCATTGAATCGGATTTCCCCGAAAGCATTTCCGACTATGATCTCTGCGGAATATTCGGTAACATTATCGACAATGCCATTGAAGCCTGTGAAAAATGTGAGGACAGATATATTCATCTTGCGGTAAAAAAGCAGCTGGATATGCTCTGTATATTCTGCGAGAATCCATTTTCAGGCATTGTTTCACCCGACCATGTAACAAGTAAGCCGGATAAATCGTCCCACGGCTATGGTATCAAACGGATAGAACAGCTTGCCTCAAAGCATGGAGGAATTGTAAAAATATCTACCGATAACGGAATATTCTCTATCTCAGTTTTAATACAGAACTGACCGCTTGTGCAGAAAAAACGACCGCTTCTGCACAGGCGGTTTTCTTTTTCGGAGAATGGTGTATAATAGTTTTAAAAGGAGATGTTTACATGAAAAAACGCATTTTATCCATAACATTGACTGCTGCCGTACTGCTCTTCGGCTGCGGTGCAAAGGAATCCGAGCTTCCTTCCGATACGCCATATAATCACGGAATGTATGCCATAATGGAAACGGAAAAGGGCTATTACACCAATACCAACGGTTACAACGGACATATGCTCCGCTACTATGAGCGTGATACCGAAAATCAGATATTCCTGTGTGCAAAGCCCGAATGTCTCCATGACGGAAATGACAATTGTGCGGCAACATACAAAAATCTGAAATGTATCAATACCCTGATTTATGACGGAGCGATTTACACCCTTGCTGTTGAGGACGGCGATATTATCAGTTATTCCCTGTACAAGGCAGCTCTTGACGGAACAAGCTTTACAAAGGTGGGTGATGCCTTCTCTGTCAGCAACTCCGCAGGCGAAAGCTATGAGACAATGGACGGGATATATTTTATGATACACAAGGGATATGCATACATTCCATATCATCTGACTCTTGGAGAAGGTACCTTCGGCTTTGCAGGCAGCGGACTTGTGAAAATGGACATTCAGACAGGCAAAACGGAAACGCTTTTTTCGGGAGATAATTATTTCTCCGCATATCCTGTTGAAGCTGTGGGCGTGGGTGACTATGTTTACTATTTTGCCTTAAGCTATGGAAATAATGACCCCAACAAAGGTACATACAGGTACAACATAAAAACAGGTGAAACGGACAAGCTTGCCGATTATATCTATGACGGTATCACAATGGACGAAGATCATTATTACAGCTGCGGTGTTTATGATGACGGTTCGTATTGTGTTTCGGCACTTGATATAAATTCACCTTCTCTTGAAAGCGGATGGGAAGAGCTTGGGGGAAGGATAAATGAAGAGCTGCATAAGACAGAAGGCGGTCTGTTTTCGTATATGCCGAAGCTTATGCTTTATGAGGACAAGATAATAGCTGTTTCAAAAAGCGATGATTCCGTTCTTGTTATGAACAAAAACGGCGAGGTACTGGGCAGCGGAAAATATAATTTCAATGAAATATCGGGATACAGCGGTGAGCTTGTAAAGGAGTTCAATATTTCTAAAGATAAGCTGTATATTAATATCAGTTCGTATAATTTTTCGGATACGGATTATGCCCAAAAGGTGTTTTCCATTCCGATAGCGGATATTGAAGCCGGGAAAAGTGAGTGGAAATTCGAGTACGGCGTAAAAAGTCCTTGGCAGATATACATGGAAATGGGATGGGATATAAATGTTGGCGATTAACAGTCTTACCAAAAAATACGGCTCATTTACTGCTCTGGATAATATCACATTATCCCTTGATAACGGTGTTTACGGAATACTTGGCGCAAACGGCGCAGGCAAATCCACTTTCCTCAATCTCATTACAGACAACATCAAACGCACATCGGGCGAGATACTCTACAACGGCACGGAAATTCTGACAATGGGAGCAAAATTCAGAAAAAAG
>JBJEQL010000080.1:11762-20514 GCA_051881735.1 Oscillospiraceae bacterium | reverse complement strand
AGCGTTTGGACGGTATGGACAAGCGTTTGGACGGTATGGACAAGCGTTTGGACGGCATTGATAACCGTTTGGACAAAATTGAAACCCGTTTGGACAACTTAGAAGAAAACGAAAAGATCACAAGATTTGCCGTTAATCATATTGGAGAAAAACTTGAGAATCTTATCGAGGTCCTTAACGCTACAAACGTTGTAAGCTTTAAATATTGATAGATATTACATATCATTGACCGGCGCAATTGACTTTGCGCCGTTTTTTTATACATTCATAAAATCCGTTTCAAATGAATATAGATGTAAAAAATGCCACCAAGCGTTTTATTTGAAAGGATAGATGAATATGAATGACGTAAATGAAAAAGCTCACAGCATAATCGCAGAAAACCGCAGAAAGCTTTCGATATCGGGAGTAACCGACATTGACAGCTTCGATGAAAACACAGTCCTGCTTTATACAACAATGGGAGAGCTTACGATAAAGGGCAGCGACCTTCATGTCAACGACCTCTCGGTAACAAACGGCGAAATGAACATCGAGGGAGATATCGACGCCATTATCTACGGCGACAAAGATCTCCGCTCACCGCTCTCGTTCATTGGAAAGCTTTTCAGATAGAGGGTGAACTTTTGAGCCTTGAAACCTTTTTCTCCGTTTCCGAACAATGCTCTCTGTTCCTGCTCTCGGTCATACTCGGAATGGGCATAGGCGTTTTTTACGATGTTTTCCGAACGCTGCGAATCGTTTTTCCGCCTGCTGCAAAGAAAAACGCTGTTTTTGCCGAGGATATTATTTTCATGGTAGTTTCGGGCGCAGCGGTATTTCTTTATGCAGCGGTGCTTTGTCGTGGGCAAGTGCGCTTTTTCTGCATTGTAGGAACTTTGCTCGGTTTTACGCTTTATATCGCAACGGTCGGCAGCATAATTGTCGGGATCTTCCGTTCCACCGCAAATTTCATCACAAAACTGCTGCCTAAAAACAGAAAAAAGTGATTACAGACCGTATATTATCGCTGAAATGCACTTGCTGTAAAATCAGGCAATAGATTTTATCTAAAATTATTTAACAAATTTGTGCATACCTATAAAAATATTTAAAAGCTGAAAAAAATCCTTGAAAAAATTACCTTCGTTGTAGTATAATGTTATTATCTAAAATTGGCTAATAATACATTTCGGTAAATTGTCTAAGAACGGAGGTGCAGCAATGGGAAAAACCTACAAAGCTTATATTAAGCAGAAGGAAAAGCAGGAAAAATCTGAAAACCGTAAAAAAAACGGCGGCCCTTTTATGAAAGGTCTTGCATCGCTTGCAGGTGCGGCAGTTCTTATTTATTCTGTGTGCTCATTTGTTGTAACTCAGGCAGATATTGCCGAAAAAAAGAAAAAGCTTTCGCAGCTTGAAGAAAAAGCTGCTCTGCTTGAAGCAGAAAATGACGAATATGCTTCCATACTCGCCGAAGACGATGAACGTGCATATATGGAAAAAATTGCGATAGAAGTTCTCGGCTTTGCATATCCGAACGAACGCCGATTCTACGATACTACAAGAAACTAAAGAAGTCTGCTTTTTGAAGCTTGCTTCTTTCAGAATAAAAAATTTAAATAACGAGAGGTTAAAATTCTTTTTATGCAGCTTGAAGTTGGAAACATTTACGAGGGAAAGGTTACCGGAATCACAAAATTCGGCGCATTTGTTGAGCTTGAACCGGGAACCACAGGAATGGTACATATCAGCGAAGTCGCAAACAGCTTCGTAAACGAAATCAGAGATCATCTCACCGAAGGACAGGTCGTTAAGGTAAAAGTGCTTTCTGTCGGCGAAAACGGCAAGGTTTCTCTTTCGATAAAGAAGGCTGTTGATAATCCCCCACCGCAGCGCCGTGACAACGGCGGCAAAAGAACGTTCAACAACGGAAGAGTAAACGACCGCAAACCTGCCCAGCAGCAGGATAAAACACCGCAGACTCCCGAAGCGGCATTTGAAGACATGATAAACCGCTTTAAGCAGAGCTCCGAAGAGCGCATGAGCGACATCAAGAAAAATGTTGACAACAAGCGCAGGAGCCAGTCACGCAGAAAATGATAAAAAGGCTGTCCGTTTTTATATGGGCAGCCTTTTTTAATGCGTAATTCGTAATGCGTAATGCGTAATTTTTAAATTTGGAATTATTGTTTCTCCGCACATTTTGAAAAAACGCAGAAAAATGTAGGGGCGGATTCAATATCCGCCCGTGCAATAAAACCTGTTTTCAAAGGATAACAATCCGATGAAAACAGGTCTGTTTTTTATTTGGCAGATGCTATTTCGCCGAAAATCGCTGTCGTGATTCGGAACGGGCGACCCATCCCCCACAGAAATAGCGATAAATATACGCAAATGCAATAATTACGCATTACGAATTACGAATTCTCTTCTTCCCCTGCGAGCCGTCAAATTTTCTTGCTCTGCCTGTATTTTTCTTGCGGAAGTTACGGTAGTCCTTTTCGTTATTGTCAGAATATCTGCGGTTTCCGCCGGATTTCATATCGTTAGATTTCCCCTCGTAACGCTTGACCTTGATTTTCTGTCCGTTTATCTTTGTTCCTGTCATTGCGTCAAGGATATGCTCGCAATCTGCTTCGGGAACTTCGACTGTTGTATAGCGGTCGTATATATCTATCTTACCAAAGTTCTTTCCTGCCATGCCTGTTGCGTCAACAAGTGCGCCAAGGACAAAGTTCGGTGCGATTCGGTTCTGTCTGCCGAGTGATATTTCTATCTTGCAGGAACCGCCCTTTGATCTGCCCTTTTCATCGTGGGGGCGGAAAACAGGCTTGATAAATTCGGGGACGGTTCGTGTTTCCTTTGAAATTCTCATTCCAAGCAGCGTTGCTGCGACCTGCTCTGCGGTCAATCCAAGGCTTGTCAAGCGTTCAAGCAATTCTGCGCCGTTTGGATACTTATCCGTTTCGACATAATTCTTTACCTTGTCAAGAACGTGCTGTGTTTTCTTTTCGATAACGTCATCTCTTGTGGGAAGCTCGCAGCGGATAATATCAGCCTTTGTAAAACGTGCGATATCTTTAAGCTCGTAGACCTGCTTTCTGCCGCTTACTATTGTATAAGCCGTACCCGAGCGGCCTGCTCTTCCCGTTCTTCCGATACGGTGGATATAATATTCGTTATCCTGCGGAATATCATAGTTGAAAACAGCATCAACATCGTCAACATCAATTCCTCTTGCGGCAACATCGGTTGCAATAAGGATATTAAGCCTGCCGCTCTTGAAAGCATTAAGCACCTGAGTTCTGCTCTGCTGCTTCATATCGCCGTGAAGTCCTGCCGCCTTAAATCCCTTTGCAACAAGATTTTCGGTGAGTTCGTCCACCATTGCCTTTGTGTTGCAGAAAATCATCGAAAGCTTCGGCTCAAATGCGATAAGGAGCATTTGCAAAGCATCTGTTTTTCTTCCCATAGGCACTTCATAATAAAACTGTGCGATTTTTTCGACAGTACGGCTCTTCTGCTCAACGCCGACAACTATCGGGTCACGCTGATACTCACCTGTGATAGCCATTATCTGCGGCGGCATTGTTGCCGAGAAAAGCACGGTCTGGCGCTCCTCGGGTATATACTGCAGAATTTCTTCGATATCCTCACGGAAACCCATATTCAGCATTTCATCCGCTTCATCAAGAATAACCATGCGAAGTTCTTCAAGGTGCAGCGTATGTCTGCGGATATGATCCATAACTCGTCCGGGCGTTCCGACAACAATATTAACACCCTTTTTCAGCTGTGTGATCTGACGTTCAATATCTGCGCCGCCGTAAATAGCGCAGGTTTTAACATACGGAAGATACTTAGAAAATTTTTCAAGCTCCTGTGAAGCCTGCATTGCAAGCTCTCTTGTCGGGCAGAGAATAAGCGTCTGCACACGGCGAGCGCCTTCGGGGTCTATCATAGTGACAGCAGGAAGTCCGAATGCGGCGGTTTTGCCCGTTCCCGTCTGTGAACGTCCTACAACGTCCTTTCCCTCAAGAAGCAGCGGAATGGCTTTCGACTGTATTTCCGTAGCCTCCTCATATCCCATTTCTTCAACTGCACGAACGATCTCCTGCGGCAGTCCGAGTTCATTAAAAAGCATATTTTTTTCCTTTCCATAATGGCACATGGACAAAAACAACGCTTTTTTGAATTCTCCTGCCCTATGCCGACAACAAATTTATAAAACAGATGTTAATTATAACATATTTTTATATCTGCTGTCAACTATTTTTTCGCCGAAAGGCGCGGTATTTCGAGTGAACAAACAATAATAATTCTATGAAAATATGGTCGTATAAAACGTGTTTTAATGTAGAGGACGGGTCGCCCGTCCCGTTTTTTGAACGGTATTGGTTACAACGGGACAGGAAACCCGTCCCCTACAATAGTTTGTTAATAATTATTGGAAAAATAATTCACTCGTTGAAATACCGTGCGCCGAAAGGCTTGGAACTAACATTTTACAGTTTGTACTGCATAAAATTCCCGTTATGTACAAAACCATAATCCGCATAAAGATTTACGCCCATATCGGAAGCTGTTATCTGTACCGTTCCGCAGCCGTATTGTCTTGCTTCTTCAACAACTCTGTTTAAAAGCTCTTTTGCAATTCCCTTTCGTCTATATTCGGGAGCGGTGAACATACTTGACAAAAGACCTATTCTTCCGCTTGGACAACCAAAATACGGCGGTTTTTCCACGAACGACATTCCGCTTGTACCGATTATCTCATCTTCGTCAAACGCAAGCCAAGAAACGAAGGTGCCGTCTTTCATGTGACGGTCATAGTAGTCCTTCAATGCAGGTTTTATACTAATTCTAAACCGTTCTATAGACAAGGACGGCAGATAGAATTTTGTCAATCAAGGAAAGCGACCGCAGACGGGCTTGACGCCCGGCAAGGGAACTTGACGCAGAGTGACGAAATTATAGCTGCCGTATCTGTCTATAGGTTGGTTTAGAATTAGTATTAAGTCAAAATCTTCTTTTGCGCCCTCTTCACGAAGCTGGTTGATACGCATTTCGATAAAACGATCAAGTTCTTTTTCGGTAAGCTTTTTATATTCGATCGTCATATTATCATCTCCTATGATTTTTTGCACAGCTGTTCATTTCCTGTTGAAACGTAAATTCACTCTCTTCGTTCGTGTATTTATACTAATTCCAAACCAACCTATAGACAAATACTCGGATATAATAATCCAATTCTGCGTCAGACTCCCTTGACAGGCGACAGCCTGCCTGCGGTCGTCTTTCTTGACTTGGATTATTCTATCTGTCGTCTTTGTCTATAGAACGGTTTGGAATTAGTATTACGCTTCAAGGATAGTTGTTCCGTACATATAGAATTAGCGCAATTCACGAGTTTTTGATTTACGAACGGATATCTCACGTTCTGTTTCACCTTTCTTTCGTGAATTGCGCTTTTTGATTTGATAGTAATTACGCTTTTGCTGCAAATCTGTCGCTAAAGTTTAAGGTATTTCGCTCTCTGCGGAGAGCGACCAAGTGGCTTTGCCCCTTGGAACCCCACAAGCCTTTGAAAAGGCTTGACCTAAACTTTTGCTTTTTACTTTGCTGAGGTAAATTTATTTCGCTGAAGCCAATTTACTTGGCTGAGGTAAATTTATTTCGCTGAAGCCAATTTACTTGGCTTTGGTATCATTCTCCTCAAATACCTTTGCAAGAGCTTCGTCAAGCTTAACGTCGGGGAGTTCACCCTCTTTTCTCGAACGGATAGTTACAGAACCGTTCTCCATTTCCTTATCACCTATAATAAAGGTATAAGGAATTCTTTCAAGACGGGAAGCCTTGATCTTTGTGCCGATGTTCTCGTCACGCTTGTCTACGGAAACTCTCATGCCGTGCGCAGTCATCTTGTCTGCGATCTCCTGTGCATAAGCAATGTGAGCTTCACCGATAGGGAGAACTCTTACCTGCTCGGGTGCAAGCCAAAGAGGAAGAACGCCTGCGTACTTTTCAATGAGGTATGCAAGTGTACGCTCGTAGCAGCCGAGAGATGTTCTGTGAATGATATAAGGTCTGCGCTTTTTGCCGTCAACATCGGTATATTCCATGCCAAACTTTTCAGCAAGAAGCATATCTATCTGAATTGTTACAAGAGTATCTTCCTTACCGAATACGTTCTTGTACTGGATATCAAGCTTCGGTCCGTAGAATGCAGCCTCATCTATACCGATAGTATATTCTACACCGAGGTCGTTAAGGATCTTTTCCATTGCAGACTGTGCGTGATCCCACTGTTCTGCTGTACCCTCATACTTGTTCTTCGGGTTTGCAGGATCCCACTGTGAGAATCTGAATGTGCAGTCCTCGAGAAGTCCTACTGTATCGAGCATATACTTTGCAAGTTCAAGGCAGCCTCTGAATTCTTCTTCAAGCTGCTCGGGACGGAGAATATAGTGTCCTTCGGAGATCGTGAACTGACGAACACGGATAAGTCCGTGCATTTCGCCGCTGTCCTCGTTTCTGAACAGCGTTGATGTTTCTGTCAGACGCATCGGAAGATCACGGTATGATCTTGCACGGTTGAGGAATACCTGATACTGGAACGGGCAGGTCATCGGACGGAGTGCAAAACATTCCTTTTCTTCATCATTCGGATCACCGAGAACGAACATACCGTCAAGATAGTGATCCCAGTGTCCCGATACCTTATAAAGTTCACGCTTTGCCATATATGGCGTCTTTGTAAGCAGGCAGCCTCTGGATGCCTCAACATCTTCGACCCAACGCTGGAGCGTCTGAATTACCTTTGCGCCCTTAGGGAGAAGGATAGGAAGTCCCTGTCCGATGTAATCAACAGTTGTGAAATATTCAAGTTCACGGCCGAGCTTGTTGTGATCACGCTTCTGCGCTTCTTCTCTTGCTGTAAGGTATGCTTCAAGCTCGCTTGCCTTCGGGAAAGCTGTTCCGTAAACACGGCAGAGCTGCTTGCCCTTTGAGTCACCTCTCCAGTAAGCACCTGTACAGGAGAGAAGCTTTACAGCCTTTACAGGAGCAGTTGAAGCAAGGTGTGGGCCTGCGCAAAGGTCAACAAAGTCGCCCTGCTTATAGAATGAAATAGGTTCACCCTTGCCTGCGTGTTCTTTACAAAGCTCTACCTTGTAAGGTTCGCCCATTTCTTCAAGCTTTTTGAGAGCTTCATCAGGTGAAAGCTCGAATTTTTCAAGTTCAATACCTTCCTTGACGATCTTCTTCATCTCAGCTTCTATCTTTGTGAGGTCATCGGGCGTAAAAGCCTTCGGAGCGTCGAAATCATAGTAGAAGCCGTCATGTATAGACGGACCTATTGCAAGCTTTACCTCGGGGTAAAGGCGCTTTACAGCCTGCGCAAGGATATGTGATGCTGTGTGGTTGAATGCCTTTCTTCCGTCTTCTGTATCAAATGTGAGCACCTCAAATTCGCAGTCCTCTTCGATAGGTGTGCGGATATCGCATACCTTTCCGCCAAGCTTAACTGCGCAGGCTGCCTTGTAAAGGCCCATTCCGATGCCCTTGATAACTTCAGCAGCAGGTGTGCCCTTTTCGCACTCCTTAACGCTTCCGTCTTTAAGTGTGAGCTTGATCATTTTCGTTTACCTCCATATAAATATTTATTGTTAACATAAAAAACTGTTTCTCCGGTCTTTATTCTAACCCATGGTACAAAAATAAAAACGCCCCTGACGCTTTTTTAAGCATCAGGGACGACAAAAACCGTGATTCCACCCTAATTTATGCGCCGAAATACATCGAACACACCTCATTAACGCCTTTAACGCAGGCAGACGGCGCAGATTAAGCGCACTCAAAAGGCGGTATGCAAAGCTCCGAAGTCTGCCGCAGTTTTCAGCCGATGACCGCAGCTCTCTGAAGGCTCCATTGGTGGATTGCCATCCTTTATCAACGTTTTTATGCTATTTACAAAAATAATGTTATCACACTTTCGGGAATTTGTCAACCGTCTTTTTTCACAGTTAAAATACTTTTTTATTATTAAAAAGTGTGAAAATGTTAAATTAACCTTGACAATATTACAAAATTATATTACAATAGTAAAGTAAATGCAATATAAGGTAACTCTGCTTGTGTGTATTTGCTCACGCTTGCAGGTTTGTCACTAAGGAAACGCGGATATAACGTCCCTGTTGTTTTTTATGTATTATACTACTTAAATAAACCACATTTATGTTATCCATTTTTCCTTGAATAAATTGCAGTTCATTTTTTACTCGCTCTATCGTTTGAATAGAGGATTCATATATTTATTCATTATCATTATCAAGCCCTTTTGCAAGGGTTCAGTTATTCTTTACAGATTGTATTTTTTAAATAAAATTATACGTTATGTAGTGAAAATTGTCAATTGAGGATAATATTTAATACCATACTGCCGTTACAGCGGAAAGGGTGTGAAATCCTCTCGTTCAAACCTTCCGAGCGATATTCATATTTAATGGGGAGGTTAAGGACTTGGACACAACAACTATCATCGCAGCTGTCATCGCGCTTGTTGTCGGATTCGGAGTCGGAGGAGCAATTTTCTTCTTCGCCGGAATAAATCACCGTAAAAAACAGGCTGAAGCAGAGATAGGTTCGGCTGAAAAGGAAGCCGAGCGTCTTGTCGAAGCAGCAAAAACAGAAGCAGAAAACCAGAAAAAGCTTGCACTTCTCGATGCTAAAGAGGAGATCCAGAAAAGCCGCGCCGAGCTTGAAAAAGAGC
>JBJEQL010000080.1:0-11662 GCA_051881735.1 Oscillospiraceae bacterium | reverse complement strand
CTTCTCGATGCTAAAGAGGAGATCCAGAAAAGCCGCGCCGAGCTTGAAAAAGAGCTTAAGGAGCGCAGAGGTGAGATCTCACGTCAGGAACGCAGGATCCAGCAGAAGGAAGACAATCTCGACAAAAAGAACGACAGCCTTGAAAAGAAGGACGAGATCCTTCAGAAAAAGATCAAACAGGCTGATGAAAAGCTTGAAGAAGCTGATTCTATCAAGAAATCTCAGATGGAGATACTTGAAAGAATTTCTCAGTTTACAATGGAACAGGCTAAAGAACATCTCCTTTCAATGCTCGAAAATGAGCTTGTTCACGAAAAAGCCCTCAAAATTCAGTCCTATGAGCAGCAGCTCAAAGACGAATGTGAGGAAAAAGCAAGGAACCTCATTTCACTTGCTATCTCAAAATGCTCCGCAGATCAGGTTTCCGAATCCGCAGTTTCCGTTGTTCCTCTGCCGAATGACGAAATGAAGGGCAGGATCATCGGACGTGAGGGCAGAAACATCAAAGCTCTCGAAACACTTACGGGCGTTGACCTTATCATCGACGATACGCCGGAAGCTATCACGCTTTCCTGCTTTGACCAGGCTCGCCGTGAGGTCGCTCGAATCGCTCTTGAAAAGCTTATCGCAGACGGAAGAATCCATCCGTCACGCATTGAAGAAATGGTTGACAAGGCTCGCCGTGAGGTTGAGCATATCATGAAGCAGGAGGGCGAAAGAGCCGTTCTTGAAACGAATGTACATGGTCTTAATCATGAACTTGTACGTCTTCTCGGAAGACTTCATTACAGAACATCTTACCGCCAGAACGTCCTCAACCACTCTATTGAGGTCGCTCACCTTGCAGGGATCATGGCTTCCGAACTTGGCGTTGACGCAAACCTTGCACGCAGAGCAGGACTTCTCCACGATATCGGTAAGGCCCTCAGCTATGAGATCGAAGGTTCACACGTTCAGATCGGTGTTGATGTCTGCCGCAAATACAAGGAAAGCCCCGACGTTATCCATGCAGTTGAGGCTCACCACGGCGATGTTGAGATTAGATCCGTTGTCGCTGCACTCGTTCAGGCTGCCGACGCTATCTCCGCAGCAAGACCCGGCGCAAGAAGCGAAAACTACGAAAACTACATCAAGCGCCTTGAAAAGCTCGAAGAGATCTGCTGCTCATACGAGGGCGTTGAAAAATCCTTCGCAATTCAGGCAGGCCGTGAAGTTCGAATCATGGTTTACCCAGACAAGATCAACGATGAAAAAATGGTCATCGTTGCAAGAGATATTGCAAAACGTATCGAAGATGAAATGGATTATCCGGGACAGATCAAAGTTAATATCATTCGTGAAAGCCGGGTAGTTGAATACGCCAAGTAATTATATTGGTTCTCTCTATAACCTACAAAATCCCTGCGCTTTTGCTTACGCAGGGATTTTTTGCTGAACGGAGGTTTTTATGGACAAATCAAAACAGCCAAATCAGAAAAAGCAGCCAAAAACGATTTTCGGAACAACGGAAAAATCAAACTTTATCCTTAACATGAAAGCGGATACGCTCCAGAACTGGATAGCCGCCCTGCTCGCCGCCTGTGTCATTGTGCCGCAGATCGTAGGATTTCTTGTTTACGGCGTGAACGTTTCGCCCGTATTCATGAGTGCCGGACTGTATTTCACCGGATTTTCCTGCATACTTTTCTTCCTTATTGCAATGATAAAGGGCAGACTTTCCTTTAAAGAGGATAAAATTCTTTGGCTCATAGTCTTTATGGCAGTATGGGCGTTTATTTCCTACTATGGAGCGGTTCTGCGAGCAGGTTCCAATGTAAACAGTCAGGAAGTAATCAATACTGCTTTGGCAGGTGAGCTCGGACGATATGAGGGTCTGCTCTCCCTGCTTGCATACTTCGGGATTTTCTGTCTTGCAGCTTGTGTAACCCGTGAAAAAGCTCTAAGTATTCTCATTGATGTTATCATCGGTGCAGGCGTTGTCCAGGCACTCTTCGCAATTTTCCAGCATATTCCCGGACTGCGCTTTATGCCGAATTTTGCCGATCTTCCGACTATTGCGCTGAAAGATGTAATGCTTTCACACGGACTTTCGGAAAATCCTATCGTTTTCGGATCGTTCCTTACAATTGTTTTCTCACTCGCTCTTAACGGTACGGTATCCGAGAAGAACAAGACAAAATCAAGAATATACTGTGCAGCAGCACTTCTTTTCTGGCTTGTCGGATTTTTCACCTCTTCGATAGTTCCCATTATCGGAATGTGTGCTGCATTTATAATTGTAACGGTAAAAATATTTGCTTCTAAGTCCTGCTTAACTAAAAATAGTGTATATAACTACGCTGCAGCAGCCGTTGGAATGGCTATTATATTCGTTCTGATATGGATATTCCAAGGCATCTATATCCGTGACAAGGCAATTGCATACTATGATGCATATTTCCGACTTTTTATCGTAACCTCATATTCCTATGTAAATAAGCAGTCGCTTTACGACATCGGATTGGAAAAGAGCCTTTATTTCATAAAGGAACATCCCATTCTCGGCATTGGACCCGACCTTATGGCAAAATATCAGATGAATGATGAAAATCTTGCACTCTGCTCACTTGACCGAAGCTATAACGAGATCGTCTACATCGCAGCTACACGCGGAATTCCTGCAGCTGCTGCATATATCGTATTCCTTTTTGCAACTGTGAGAAAAGCATTCGGCGGTTTAAAGTCAGCCGTAAAGGATAATGCCGACCGGTACGGCGCAGCGATATTCACTGCAATAGCTGCATACATAATCCAAAGCTTTTTCAGCTTCAGTTCAGTCCTCTGTGCGCCGATATTCTGGCTCCTCTGCGGACTTGCGTTCAGAAAAATCACCGACAAGATAAAGGAGTAAGCTTATGAGCAGCGGTTTAAAACGCACAATTGCATTTCTGTTTTTCCTGCTGGCAGGAATTTTGCTCGGCACAATTCTCGGAAACATCTGCGAGGGAGTTCCTTATCTTTCGTGGCTTTCCTACACGCTTTCAGTCGGACTTGACACGAACAGTCCGTTGGTGCTTGACCTTATTGTGTTCAAGCTTGCGTTCGGGTTTACGCTTTCCGTCAACGCAGCTCAGATAATCTGCGTTATCCTCTCGTTTATTTTATATGGAAAGACCTGTAAGGGACTGTAAAAAATGCTTTGTTTCCCCGAATATTACACAAAATTCCGCTGCATTGCCGATAAATGCAGCGACACCTGCTGTCGTGGATGGGAAATCGACATCGACGACAGCACTCTTGCAAAATACCGTTCTGTCGGTGGAAATATCGGCAGACGGCTTGCTGAAAACATTACAACGGAAAACGGCACTTCACATTTTATACTTTCAAACGATGAACGCTGTCCTTTTCTGAACAAATCCAACCTCTGTGATATTTATCTTGAACTGGGAGAAGAATCACTCTGCGGCATCTGCAACGACCACCCACGTTTCCGCAGCTTTTTCTCTGACCGTACCGAAATCGGCGTCGGACTTTGCTGCGAAGCTGCAGCGGAGATAATCCTGACCGAAAGACAGCCGATAAAAATCGTTTGTGAAACGCCGTTCCCCGAAGATCCGCTTGAACGTGCATTGCTTCAGATAAGAGAAATGATTTTTATGCTATGCCGAAACGGCGATCCGTTCATTGCGCTTCGAAAATGCTGTGCGCTTGCAATTGAGATGCAGGATATGCTTGCAGACGGTGATTTTTCGGGGATCAATGAGCGTTATGATCATTTTTCGGGATATTCTTTTATCTCGGAAGAACTATCCAATTCGGATATTATCTCTGTTTTATACTCTTTGGAAAGTATTTCAGACGAATGGAATGAAATGCTCGCCAAACTTTCCAACAGATTTTACCGAACAGATTTTACAACGGACAGCGAACTTTTGCGGCTTGCCGAATACTTTATTTTCCGCCATTTCCCCGAAGCACTTTCGGATGGGGATATTGTTTCAAAAGCTTATTTTGCACTTTTTGCCGTTTCGGCGGTAAAAATGTTCTGGGGAACATATCTTTACGAAAACGGAACACTATTTTTAAAAGCCAAGATCAACGGTGCAAAGCTTTTTTCAAAAGGAGTCGAATATTCAGAGGAGAATATGCTCCGTGCATACCAATCATTATAATCAAAACTAAAAACGCCGATTTACATTTATTCTGTAAATCGGCGTTTAGTATAATTATTCATCTACAATTGTAACATTATGCTCTTCTTCATATTTTGCAATACCCTTGCTAATAAGAAAAGCCGCAGCGCCCATAAGCAAAGCGCCTCTGAAATTAACACGATGTTTTTTGTTGCTTACATAAACAACCTTCGGATTTCCTTTCTTTCCGAGAACGGTAAGTTCAGCAGGAACGCCTTCATCAACAACTATTTTCGTCTGCTTCGGCAGGAAGAGTCTTTCAACGATACCGTAGACCGCAAGCACGATCGAAAGCGACAGCAGCGAATCTCTGACCGACTTAATAATATCCATAATTTCTTCATTCATAAAAGCTTCTCCTTAGTTCAGAGGGTTTTTGCGATATTTTTTATCGATTCCGTAACAAGCTGGCGGAAAAGCGGAGCTGCTTTGTCTGCAGTTTCCTGAACCTCAGCGTGTGTGAGCGGTTTATCCGTAATTCCGCAGGCAAGGTTTGAAATGCAGGAAATTCCGACTGTTTTCAGTCCGCAATGATTTGCTGCAATTGCTTCACATGCGGTCGACATTCCAACTGCGTCTGCACCGAGAGTACGAACCATGCGTATTTCCGCAGGAGATTCATAGTTCGGGCCTGTAAGCTGAATATAAACGCCCTCCTGAAGCTTGATATCGAGTGACTTTGCTGTATTCCTTACAACTTCACGCAGATCTCTGTCATAAATATTGCTCATATCGGGGAAACGGAGTCCAAGTTCATCGATGTTTTCGCCGATAAGCGGTGACGGTGCCATGCAGATCTGATCGGAAATAAGCATAAAATCGCCTGCGCTGTAATCAAAATTCACTCCGCCCGCTGCGTTCGTGAGGAACAGCACCTTTGCACCCATAAGCTTCATAAGACGGGTCGGGAGAACAACGTCCTCCATCGGGTAACCCTCATAATAATGAACTCTGCCCTGCATGATAACTACCTTGACATCGCCGACATAGCCGAAAACAAATCTTCCCTTGTGTCCGGGTGCAGTAGAAACGGGAAAGCCTTCAATATCCTTATATTCAAGGACAGCTTCCTGCTTTATGGTGTCGGCGTAGTCGCCCAAACCCGAACCGAGTATCAATGCGATATCGGGGGTAAAATCTATCTTATCCTTGAAGCATTTATAGCATTTCTGCAGTCTTTCGTAAGCCTTGCTCATAACGCATGATCCTTTCTGAAAACAATACGGCTGTGAAAACTCATACCATTTTGGTTTCTTTTGTAGCAGCTCTGACTTCCATTATTCCCGTATCGGCATGGAAAAATACAGTTCTGCCGTAGTTAAGACCGGTTTCTTCTCCGATAATTCTGATGCGATAAGCTGCAAGCATCTTCTTAACAGCCTCAACATTTCTTTCGCCAATATTGAAAACGGCTGAGTTTGTTGCAAACATCTGCGCTCCGCCTGCGATCTTAGCGGTAAGATTTTTTGTGGCTGCACCTGCGAGCGACATTTCCTGAATAAGCTCGGTGATGCCTGTATCGGCATAACGGCGGCGGTTTTCGGGGGTCGATTTGCTTGCTGCAGCTGCATCCTTACTCAATGGAAGCATAATATGCGCAAGTCCTGCGATCTTCTTTTCAGCGTCATAAAGGCAGATTCCTACGCACGAACCGAGAGCGTATGTAACAAGAACATCATCAGCCTTTCCGACCTTGAGGTCAGCAATTCCTACTGTTATCGTTCCCATATCAAATATTCACTCCCAGCTTATTAAACAGATACTCCAACGAGCTCATTTCGGGGACAAGGATCATATTGCTCTTTACTTCATTTCCGCCGATGATAAAGCTGTCATCAATAAGAAGAACCTTATCGCCGACCTGTGCAAAGCTTACAGCCGGCACGCTGAGTATTGCTCCTGCCATATCAACGCACATATTCGGAACGGAAATATCTATCATCATATTGGTAAGAGAAGCTATCGCATTGATATACGAAGCGGACATGATGTTTCCGACTTCGCCTATGAAAGAAACTTCCATTTCGTTCATATTGGTGATATCCTCAATTCCCATTCCGAAAACAGCCTCTGTCATGCTGCTTGCACATGAATGCTGGATAACATAAAGCATCATTCCTGTTATATCGCCTGTAATATTTACAAGCATTCCGATAGCAACGTTTTCAGGACCGCCGAGGAAGTTGACTGCATCATCAAAATTAAGAAGCCTTACATCGGGAACGCTTATATCTATCGGAACGTTAAGCATTGTCGAAAGCGCACTTGCGGCATTTCCCGAACCTATATTTCCTATTTCCTTGAGAACATCAAGATGCATCGACTGAAGTTCTTCTATATTTGTTATCGCCATTTAATTACAAATCCTTTCGCAATATTCTTAATTTCTGAGATTATTGATGATGTCTTCAAGCTCATTATGTGTTTTGACCATTGTTGTGTTGAGCTGAAATGCTCTCTGGTACTCAATGACCTTTGACATTTCGTTAGCAATATTTGTGGAAGATGCTTCGAGGTACTTGTTCTTCTTTACAACGGTGGTATCTGCAACTGCCGCACCGCTTGAAAGATTTGCCTCATAGTAATTGCTGCCGATCTGGTCAAGACCGTATGGATTTTCAAAGGTGTAAGTTCCTATCATCTCTGTGAGCGCAGCGGTATCGATATCAGTTGTGCCGTCTATAAAAGGAACGACAATGCGGTTTCCGTCATAGTCAAGAACAAATCCGCCCTTTGAATCGACAAGATAATATGTGCCGTCATTGTTGTTTGAAAGGTAGAAAGCTCCGTCCTTGGTGTAATTCACATCACCTGTGATACCTTCTTCAACTGCAAAAAAGCCCTCGTTCAAAGCAGCAAAGTCAAGTTCTCTGCCGGTTTCTCTCACCTGTGACTGTTCAAACATAAGGTCTGTTTTATCGACTTTTACGCCGTGGCCGAACTGGACTTCTTCATTGTCGGTATTTCTTTTTGTATATATAAGATCTGCAAAAGACGGACGTGAAGCCTTAAAACCGTAGGTATTGACGTTTGCAAGGTTATTGGCGGTAATATCCATTCCAAGCTGATAGCTTATAACGCCGGAAGCGGCTGTATGATAACCGATTTTACTCATAATGGTATCTTCCTTTCATTAGATTTTTGCAAGGTCGTTTGCAGCGATCTGATTAATGCTGTTTATTACCTTGAGTGCCTGCGAACAAGCGGTAAAAACGTTCTGCGAGTCCATAGCCTTGATAAGCTCCTCGGCAACGTCAACGTTTGAACGCTCGTAGCTGCCCTGACGGACACGGTAATCCTCACCGTCCGGAATATTGTTCACCCCGAAATCCTCATAAGGTCTGAACATATTGTCATCAACACGCTCAATAGCAGTATCAGGCGGAAGATATGTAAGTCCGAGCTGGAAAGTACGTCCATCTTCTGTTGTAATAAGGCCGGTCGCTGAAATGCCGAAATCGGCTGTTCCGAGCTGTATCGGGTTGCGGTTTTCATCAAGTATTCTTCCCGAAGAACCTACGCACAAATAGCCTTCTGCGTCAAGTGAGAACTGTCCGTTTCTTGTCAGGAGAGTTTCGCCGGTCTTGCGGTTTTCTATATTGAAATAAATGTTGCCTATAAGAGCGCAGTCCATTCTTGAACCTGTGTCCTCAAAGGAAGCCTGTTCAAGGTTGGTGAATGTTTCCTGAAGTGTTCTGTAACGTATCGTGCCTGTCGCACTTTTTTTTCCGTTTATAAGAATCAATTCCTCAGCAAAAGTGGTCGGGATAGCTTCTTCGTTCTTATATCCGGCTGTTTTAAGGTTTGCCATATTATTTGTAATGACATTGAGGATACGTTCCTCGTTTATAATGCCGTTTACAGCCGTATAATAACCTCTTAGCATAAAGATCCTTCCTTTCTCAGTCTTTATCCATATATTCGGACATTGATTTTTTCATTTTAAGGACTGCCTTTGAATGTATCTGGCATACTCTCGATTCGGAAACGTCAAGAACGGCTCCGATCTCGGAAAATTTAAGCTTTTCATAGTAATAAAGCGTAACGACAAGTCTTTCCTTATCGGAAAGTGCGGCAATTGCTTTCGCAAGATATTTCAGCTTCTCCTCGTGGTGAACGGAAGCCTCTGCTGCCCATACACCGTCCTCCGAAACCTCATCTGAGATGTCAAAGCCTGTGTTTACGACAAGCTCCTCAAAGGAAAGGGTCTGTGCCGAAGCAGCTTTTGCCGAATAGCTTTCAAACTTGTTCAGGGTAAGTCCCATTTTTGCAGCTATCTCTTCATCGGTCGGTTCACGGTTAAGCTCGGCAAAGAGCTCGGAATATGCCGTATCATAATCCTTTGCAAACCGTCTGACATTTCTCGGGACGATATCCTGCCGCCTTATAAAGTCAATGACTGCGCCCCTTACACGGATAGAAGCGTATGTTTCAAACTTGACCTTTTTTTCAAAGCTGAAGCTGTCTATCGCCGCCATAAGTGCGATAGTAGCCTCGTTTATGATATCCTCGCTGTCGGCATATTTCGCATACATATTCCTTGTTGAAACAGCCGCATAGCGGACGATATTCATATAAGAAAGAACAATCTGATTTCGGAGAGCTTTGTCGCCCGTTTCCTTATACCTGCGGAGAAGTTCGGATTTTTCTTCCGATGAAAGCTTTTCCGCTTCGAATTTATCGGACATCAATGCTCAACTCCTTTCACACGCCGGCGGTATCTGCAATAGCAACATTGCCAACAGCCTGTATCTGTACAGAATTGTCGATTTCACTATAAGAAAGTACAGTTATATTCGGTATAAACTGATCGACAAGCTTTTTGAAATATATTCTTACGATCGGAGAAGTAAGAACTATCGGCATTGGGATAATATCCTTTACCCTGTCGATCTGCTCGTTAAGCGAAGCAATAAGCAGCTGTATCGTCTGCGGATCCATTGCAAGATAAGAACCCTGATCGGATTTTTTTACCGAGGCGATTATCTTGTTCTCAGTTTCGGTATCGAGGGTAAGAACACGGATCTGACCGCCGTCTGCAAAACGTCTTGTAATGGTTCGTTTCAGCGCCTGACGGACGTATTCGGTCGTGATGTCAACATCCTTCATTGTGTGCTGATTATCCGCAAGTGTTTCAAGTATGGTCTGCAGATCTCTTATCGGAACGCCTTCCTTAAGCAGCAGGCAAAGCACCTTCTGCAGATATGCTGCAGAAACAACATTTGGAACGATGTCATCAACGACTGCCGGATTGGTCTGTTTCAGCTTTTCAAGCATTGTCTTAACGTCCTGACGGGAGAGCAGCTCATGAGCGTGAGCCTTGATAACTTCGGAAAGATGCGTGATAATAACCGAAGTCGGGTCGATAAGCGTGTATCCTGCGACCTCTGCACGAAGCTTGTTCTGCTCGTTTATCCATTTAGCAGGGATATTGAACGCCGGCTCGATAGTATCGATACCGTCCACTTCATGCGTTACACCGCCGCTGTCAAGGGCAAGGTAATGGTCTACAAGAACTTCCGCCTGTGCGACTATTTCGCCCTTTATCTTTATAACATACTGGTTAGGATTGATGTGCTGGTTATCTCTCATTCTGACTGACGGGAAAACCATACCCATATCCATCGCAAACTGCTTTCGGAAAATTACGACACGCTCGATAAGCGTACCGCCGGAAGCCTCATCTGCAAGAGGAATAAGGCTGTAACCGAATTCCATTTCGATAGGCTCGACTTCAAGCAGCTTATAAACGTTGTCGATATCTTTATAATACTCCATTTCGGAGAGTGCTTCCTTGTTTTCGTTTATCTCGCTCTGTTCAGCGCCCTGTTCAAGCGCAAGCTGAGCGTTGTTGCGTCGGAGAATAAAGCCGAGAGCAAGCAGACCTGAACCGAGAACTATAAGCTGCGGTTTCGGGAATCCCGGAATGAGCATGAGTACAAGCATGATAGCGCCTGCGATCATAAGAACAATAGGCTGCGTTGCAAACTGGTTCTTTACATCGACAGCAAGGTTTTCCTTAGAAGCCGAACGTGTAACGATCATACCCATTGCAGTTGAGATAAGCAGCGAAGGGACCTGTGAACACAGACCGTCACCTACGGTTGCCATACTGTAAGTTGTAAGCACCGTGGAAAAGTCCATTCCCTCATAAACAAGACCCATAATTGCGCCGCCGAGGAGGTTAACTATCGCAGCAACGATAGAGAACGTTGCGTCACCCTTAATAAACTTTGAAGCACCGTCCATTGCTCCGAAGAAGTCGGATTCACGCTGTATCTTTTCACGGCGTATCTTGGCTTCCTTTTCATCTATCGTGCCTGAATTGAGGTCGGCGTCAATAGCCATCTGCTTACCGGGCATAGCGTCGAGGGTAAATCTTGCGGTTACTTCGGCAACTCGTTCCGCACCCTTCGTTACAACGAGCATCTGAACGACCGTAATAAGGATAAATACGATAAATCCGATAACGGGGTTGCCCTTCATAACGAACGAACCGAACGCCGAAACGATATGACCTGCATTTCCCTGCTGCGAAAGTATCAGTCTTGTTGATGAAATGTTAAGACCGAGTCGGAAAATGGTCGTGATAAGGAGCAGCGAGGGGAAGATCGAGAACTCAAGCGGTTCTTTTATGTACATTGTAATGAGCAGTATCGTAAGAGACAATGCAATATTTACAACGAAAAGCATATCCAGCAACCATGTCGGCAACGGTATGATAATAAGGAAAACGGCAAGTATTACAAATATCGTTACAACGTTATCAAGATACTTTTTCACGGTTCTGCAACACTCTGCCTTTCTGAGATCTATATAAAACTATGTGATCAGCTTGTAGGTTTTCTTGTATCATCGGGCGTTCTGCCCTGAAGTCCGTATACAAAGGAGAGAACCTCCGCAACGGCGTGGTAAAACTCGGGCGGAATTTCCCTGCCGACATCGACCGTATCATAAAGTCCACGAGCGAGCGGTTTATTTTCCACCATTATTATTTCGTGCTTTTCGGCGATCTCAACGATCTTCATTGCGAGATTGTCCGCACCCTTTGCAAGCACGACAGGTGCGTTGTTTTTATCCTTCTCGTATCTGATAGCAACAGCAAAATGCGTAGGGTTTCTTATGATAACGTCCGAATCCGGAACAGAAGCCATCATTCTGCTCATCGCCATCTGGCGCTGTATCTGACGGCGCTTGCCCTTAACCTGAGGATCGCCTTCGAGGTTTTTAAACTCCTCCTTGACCTCCTGCTTGGTCATTTTCATATCCTTTTCAAACTTGAAATACTGGAAAAGAACGTCAATGACCGCAACACCGACAAAAACTGCGGCAACCTTGATAACGATCGTAAAGATCGTATCAAGCATATACATCATCGAACTTGCCAACTCCATATCAAAGAGCTGAGCAAACTCGGAAATACGCTTTTTAACTTCACCGTAAACAACAACGATAAGAACAACAAGCTTAAGTATAGCCTTTGCAAG
>JBJEQL010000079.1:0-4601 GCA_051881735.1 Oscillospiraceae bacterium | reverse complement strand
TTTCTCCTCAAATAATTCCGATTTTTAAATCAGTTTATCTCCCCGATAAATGGGAAGATATCAACCTAAATGCTTTTCTAAAATAATAATTGATTCTTCATTTTCGCCTATCATTTCGACAGATATTTTATCGATCACCGACGTAAATCTACATTTAATATCTTTTATATCTTCATACGCCTTATTTAATTTCTCCACATTTGACAATTTGCCTACGGTCATATGCGGTATATACTGCGATCCAAAATCACAAATCCGAAACTCATTGCAATATAACACATCATGAATGTCCGAAATATGGTCTGCTCCTTTGCATACATTTAGGAATAGATAATTACCAAACCGATTTTCGCACTTGCTAAAACCTTGTAATTCTATTCTAAAAGGCTCTATTCCGTTTAATCTGGCATCCAGAATATGCAACAATTCATCATTGCTCATTTCAATGTTAAAAGGAAAAACAATTGTAATGTGAGGTCTAACCAATTTAGCCAAGGGGTCATATTTTGCTCGTATATTATCGATTACCTCCATATTTTCAAAATCTGGAAATATCATTATTGTTCTATTCATTAATGCACATCCTCAAATTTCGGGTTGTCGAGCAGTTCACCCACTCAATTTATTCCATTATATCTCATTACAAAAATTAAGTCAAGCCAATAAAAAAAAACGTCTGCGAAGCAGACCTCTTAATTCCAATCTCCACTCTCCACACTTCAAACTAAAAAAATCCGCTTCCGATACATCGTATCAAAAGCGGATTTGTAATATAGTTTTTATTCAGTTCTGAGTGCTTCAACGGGGTCTTTCTTGGAAGCAACTCTTGATGGGATAAGTCCTGCGATAAGCGTAAGCACCATGCTGATAACAACAAGGATAACTGCCGCAGGGATAGGCAGAACTGCTTTAAGTCCCTCAATGTTTGTAAGACTGTAAATGATCGCATTTATCGGGATCGTGGCAAGTGCGGATACGCCTACGCCGATAAGTCCGGACGTTAAGCCGACAAGCAGAGTTTCTGCATTGAATACGGTAGAAACGTCATGCTTTGATGCACCGATCGCACGGAGAATACCGATCTCTCTTGTTCTTTCAAGTACGGAAATGTATGTGATGATACCTATCATAATTGAAGAAACAACGAGCGAAATTGCAACGAATGCGATAAGAACGTATGAGATACCGCTGATGATGTCTGTGATAGAGGACATGAGCAGAGCTACATAGTCTGTGTAGTGTATCTGGCTGTCCTCGTCAGCACCATCGTTGTATGCGGTTATTCTTTCGGAAATATTGTCCTTCTGCTCAAAGGTCTTAGCATAAATATTGATCGTAGACGGCTCGTCAAAGTCAGCCTTGCCGAGAATATCCATTACATCATCGTATGTCCTGTCGGAAAGCTGCTCGGGAGTGTATTCATCAAATATCTGTGCGTACTGCTCTTCGGTAAGAGGAGTTGCGTCCATTGCCATTGCGATCTGATCGGCTGTCATTGCAGAGAACTGCTGTTCAACCTGTGCAGCGTACTGCTGTGCGTACTGCTCCTTTGCCATATCTCCGACGAGTTCGAAAAGTTCGTCATCGCTCATCTGCTTGATATAGCTCTTGACGCTGTCAGCAGATTCAACGCCCATTTCTTCTGCGTACTGACCTGCCATTTGTTCTTCGATCTGCTCTCTTGTGACGGTTGCAAGGAACTGTTCAACATAAGCGTTCGCATCTTCCTCGCTCGGTTTTGACATAACAAAACGGAAAACATCTGCTTTTTCAGAAGTGCTTAAAGTTTCAATATAAGTCTTTACGCTTTCAGCCTTTTCTGCGTTTGAGAGCGGAACATAATCATCTGTCTTGAATGGATTGCCCGAGATGATGTCGGTCTTTTCATCGTTCTGCTGTGCAGCAACGATCTCGCTTGAATTTGTTGTATCGATAACGTAATTTGTCAGAGCCTTTGTATAGCCAATATAGCCTGTGAGCATTGCAGCTGTGGAATCCTCGTTCGGACGGATAAAGCCGCAGATCTTAAGCGGTGTGCCGATATCTTCGGAGCTGTATACATATTCAAGTCCGGTGTCGGTTTCGGAGAGGTTAACATAACCGCTTCCGCTCTCGTTTTTCTGATAGTATTCGCAGGGGAGAATGAGCTTGTATTCCTTGTCCATTATCTCGTCAAAGGTCCATTCGGTCACGCCGTAGTCATCAATGATCTCACCGGTCATAGCAGCACCCATGATCTCGGGAAGCTTGTCCTGTTCCTTAAATCCGAGAGTGTACATTACGATATCGGGTATCTCATTGCGATGTGAGAGTATAACAACGACTTCGTTGTAATTTTCAGGCCAGCTTCCGTAAACAAGATCATACTGGCTTTTGATTATCTCGTTTACATCGGTGTCGTTTTCAGCAGGGAGCATTTCCTGCCAGATCTCAACATTTCCCATAGGCGACATACTCATCATGGCGCTTGAAGTTGCCGAAGCGTTCATATCAACGCCCATTGTCGTCTGTACAGTTTCGGAGAAATCGGATTTTACGATCTTGCCCGAGGGGTCTTTTGTGAAAATAGGCATCTGAATATCATAACTGTAAGAAACAGAGCTTGAGTTTTCCTTTATAGTTTCATCATTATCAAGAAATTCCTTGATAGCGGACATATCGTTTTTCTGCTTTGCCGAGGAGTTGAGCGAGTTGAATATCTCATAAACCGCAGTATTGCCATGAACGATGTTTTCAAGCTCGGCAGGTTCGCTGTTTTCGTCCTTGTGCGGTGAATTCTCCATCATTGAGTTCATAAGCGCAGCCGTATCTGCTGTTTCCTCAAATATCTGGATAGGGTAGGAGGAAAGCGTTGCTTCTTGAATATCATTGATATAATCGTTGATACCGGTCGAAAGCGAAAGTATAAGAGCGATGCCAATGATACCTATCGAACCGGCAAAAGCGGTCAGTATAGTTCTGCCTTTTTTGGTGAGCAGGTTATTCAATGAAAGAGAGATCGCTGTGAGGAACGACATTGAAACACGCTTTTTCTTCGCTTCAACAGGAGCGTCAGCCTGCTCGGGTTCAAACGGGTCGCTGTCGTCTGTGAGCAAGCCGTCCTTAATGCGGACGATTCGGGTCGAATACTGCTCGGCAAGCTCGGGGTTATGCGTAACCATGATAACAAGCTTGTCCTTGGCGATCTCTTTCAGAAGCTCCATTACCTGAATGGATGTTTCGCTGTCGAGAGCGCCTGTCGGTTCGTCTGCAAGGAGAATATCAGGGTTGTTGATGAGCGCACGGGCAATAGCAACACGCTGCATCTGACCGCCGGACATCTGATTCGGCTTTTTGTGTATCTGATTGCCAAGACCTACCTTTTCAAGTGCTTCGATAGCTCTTTTGCGGCGTTCAGCTTTGGATACGCCCGATATGGTCAGCGCAAGCTCAACATTTGCGAGAACTGTCTGGTGCGGAATGAGATTATAGCTCTGGAAAATGAAGCCTATCGTGTGGTTGCGGTAAGCGTCCCAATCTCTGTCCTTGTAATTCTTGGTGGAAATGCCGTTGATAACAAGGTCGCCCGAGGTGTAGTGGTCAAGTCCGCCAATGATGTTCAATAGCGTTGTTTTTCCGCAGCCGGAATGACCGAGTATCGAAACAAATTCATTTTCACGGAACGAAATACTTACGCCACCGAGTGCTTTTACAGCATTCTCGCCCTCGCCGTATTGTTTTACAATGTTCTTAAGCTGGAGCATTTTTTCTTAAACTTCCTTTCCTTTATTTAAAAACCTTAAAATAGCTTCCTTGCGTTTTTCAACCGATATCTCATCGGAAACATCAACACCGAGAATATAAAAAAGAACGCTGTTGAGCAGAAAACCTTTAAGCATAAGCGAAGCAGTTTTGGTATCGACAATACCGATCTCGCCTTTATCTATCCGATCTTGTAGAAATCTTTCAAAAAAGCTGTCAACTTCGTCCATAAATCTGCACATATCTTCGGCATGGAGAAACTCACGGACTTCCTTTTCGAGAATGATTATGCGGAGAATATCAATATGTCCCTTGATAAAATCCATTAGTTGGGAAATCATACATTCCAAAGCGTCCTGAACCGGCATATCGTCAAAAGTGTCGGCAGCCGCTTCTCCGGGGATCTTTTGACGAAAAGCCAAAAGCTCGTCCTTCATTATCTCGGCAAAAAGCTCACGTTTTCCGTTCGGGAAATAGTGATATAAAAGACTTTCGGAAACGTTAATGTTCTTGCTGATGTTTCTGACCGAAGCGCCTTTGTATCCGTTTTCGGAAAAAGCTTTTCTTGCTGTTTCGATTAATTTTTTTCGTGTTTCGGCGGCTTTTTCGCTTCTTGAAGCTGCCATGAAGCTCCTCCTTTCAGCATATAATACTAAACACCAATAAAAAACGGAAAAAAATCTGCGCCGAAATCCTATATGTTCGAGATTGTCGGCTTGATTTTTTTTATATTTTATACTAATTCCAAACCGTTCTATAGACAAAGACGACAGATAGAATAATCCAAGTCAAGGAAGACGACCGTAGGCAGGCTGCCGCCTGTCAAGGGAGTCTGACGCAGAATTGGATTATTATATCCG
>JBJEQL010000078.1:0-4617 GCA_051881735.1 Oscillospiraceae bacterium | reverse complement strand
AAATCACTATTATCGCCCTTATCGGCGGTCTGCTCGGCGTGTTTTTTATGATACCGCTGCGAAATGCGCTTATCGTCCGTGAGCACGGCACACTCCCCTATCCTGAGGGAACCGCCTGCGCACAAGTTCTGCTTGCAGGAGAAAGCGGCGGAACGGGCGCATCGGCTGTTTTCGGCGGCATGGGTGCAGGAGCGTTTTTCAAGCTGCTTATCGATGGCTTAAAGGCAGTTCCCGAAGAGCTTTCTCTACGTCTTAAAAGCTATGGCGGAGAGATCGGCACCCAGCTTTATCCTGCTGTAATGAGCGTTGGCTATATCTGCGGTTTCCGCATCTCGTCATATATGCTCGCAGGCGGCGTTTTAAGCTGGCTTGTGCTTATACCCCTTATCGTCAATTTCGGCGGCAGCACGGTAATGTATCCGTCCGAAACTGCGACCGTTTCAGAACTTTATGCATCGGGCGGAGCTTCGGCAATATGGCAAAATTACATCCGATACATCGGCGCAGGCGCACTTGCTGCAGGCGGACTTATCAGCCTTATACGCTCGCTTCCGCTTATTATCAGGACATTCCGTTCGGCACTTTCGGGAGCGTCTGCTTCGGAAAAAAGCACGGAACGTACCGAACGTGAGCTTAACTTTAAATTTGTAGCTGCAGCAGTCGCAGCCTTAACGCTTGCATTGTGGCTTATACCTGTTATCCCCGTTTCGCTTTTAGGTGCGCTGTTCATAGTCATATTCGGATTTTTCTTTGCGGCGGTATCCTCACGAATGGTAGGACTTGTCGGAAGCAGCAACAACCCTGTTTCGGGAATGACGATTGCAACGCTTTTAGCTGCTTCAATACTGCTGAAATCCACAGGGATGAGCGGCGCAGAGGGCATGACTGCCGCAATTGCGATAGGCTCGGTCATAAGCATTATCGCATCGGTCGCAGGCGACACCTCGCAGGACTTAAAGACAGGCTATATCCTTGGAGCAACGCCGAAAAAGCAGCAGATAGGCGAGATGATCGGCACTGCTGCAGCTTCGCTTGTAATAGGCGGAACGCTCTATCTTCTCGATTCGGCATGGGGATTCGGAACGCCCGAACTTGCAGCACCGCAGGCTACGCTTATGAAGATGATAACCGAGGGGGTTATGAACGCACAGCTGCCGTGGAATCTTGTTTTTATCGGCGCATTTATCGCAGTTGCCGCAGAAATTATCGGCATACCGGTTCTTCCGTTTGCGATAGGCTCATATCTTCCCGTTCAGCTTTCCGCCTGCATTTTCATCGGCGGTGTTGTACGCTTCTTTGCTGAAAAAGCTCACACCGATGAAAACACGAAAGCCGCAGCAGTAAACCGTGGCATACTTTTCTCCTCGGGAATGATCGCAGGAGAGGGACTTATCGGTATATTGCTTGCACTTGCAGCAGTTTTCGGCATTGACAGCTATCTTGACATATCGGAATATATCGGCAGAAATTCCGCTGTTCCGATATTCCTCGGAATTCTGGTCTTAGCTGCGATAATACTTTCACTTGTAAAAATGTCACGTCCTTCAAAAGCAGAAAAGGGTTGATGTTTATATATGAAACGAATTTTTCCCGAATGTGTGCCATTCCGCACGGAAAACACCGAATGGACAGCCGATAAAGACGGTCTTGTAACAATAACAATGGAAAACAAAGGCTTTTTCAACAAGGCATTGCAGCTTATACTGAAAAAGCCGAGGTTTTCCTACATTCACCTTGATGAAAAAGGCAGCTTCTTCTGGAAAAATGCAGACGGAACGCATACGCTTGAAGAGATCGCTGATAGTTCGGATGACTTTTTCGGAGAGGATAAAGGCTATGAAACAGCTGAAAGGTTTTTAGAAATACTCTGCAGCTGCGGCTTTGCTAAGATTGTAAATAAAATATGAATTTTATGGAAAAGTGAAAAATTTCAGACGTTTAAATTGTTTTCTTTATATAGGAGAAATGCTATGATCTCGGAAAATCCCAATGAAAAATTCGGCAGCAGCGCTCATATCGAGCGTGTGCTTGCCGAGTATTCCGACAGTATAGTCAAGCTTTGCTATACATATACGAAAAATATCCATGACGCCGAGGATATCGCACAGGAAACCTTTATTGCGCTTATACACCGAAACGAAGGCTTTGAGAGCAGCGAACACGAAAAAGCCTGGCTGCTTAGAACGGCGGTAAACAAATGCAAAAACCACGTTAAATCGGGCTGGGTGAAAAACACCGTTTCACTCGATGACGCCGAAGAGCAATCGGAAGACTTTGAACCTAACGAAAGCAGTGAACTTCTTGAAGCGGTAAAAAAGCTGCCCGAAAAATACAGACTTCCGATACACCTTTTCTATTATGAGGGGTACTCGATAAACGATATCGCAAAGATCACAGGCAAAAAAGCGGCAACGGTCGGAACGCTGCTTTCACGAGCCAGAGAACGGCTCAAAGAAATTTTAACAGGAGGTAACTGATAATGGAATTCAACACAGAAAACTACAAAAAATCACTTGAAAATATCAAAGCCTCCGAGAATTTCCTTGCCGAAACAAAAAGGCTTATGCTTGAAGAAGCGGCAAGATCCGAAAAGCCCTCACACAAACCGCATATCATAAAGATCACATCGTTTGCTGCGGCTGCAGCTTGCATTGCGCTTATCACCGTTATCGGTTCAAACCTTTTCGCTGATAAGGGTATCGAAACGACCTTAACCGAACAGACAACCGCTTCAACCACCGAAGTTTCCACCGTAACGCAGACAGAAACCGAAGTCGCCGAAGAAGAACCTGTCATCGCTCCCACAGCAGAGGAAATCACGGAAGAAATCGCTGACGAAGCTGCCGATATTTCCAAAACTGAAACGAAAGATCACGATATTCCCGAAGGAAATATTCCGTCTAAAGAGGAAACAACAGATGCAGTCAATTCCGAACCTGCTCCCGATGACGCCGCTCCTGCGCCATTTGCGGTGGACGCTTTTCTGAATGACACAACCGAAGAGGAAACTATTGAATACGAAGCAGACGAAGACAGCGTCAGCGTTGACAGTTCACCATCCGTCACTCCAAATACTTCCGAAGAGATAGTGGAAGACAGCGACGATGATAATGAAACCAATGATGACTCTTTAGATCATCCAACGGATGAAAGCGAAGATGACGATGCTCCTGTTGCACCTGCATTTGCCAAGGTGCAAGGCGGAAACGCAGCGGACTTCCCCGAGTTTTCACCGCACGACACAGAAAAGCTATGCGAATTTCTGTCGCTTGTTTCGCAGGACGATATAAACGCCGAGATAAGTATTCCCGAACTGGTTCCCAATGATATTTTCGGAGAAAAAGCTCTCACTCTCAATGAGGAAATGATGAACGCTGCTGAAAGCCTTACTCCTTGTGAAAGCACAGACTTTGCTCCCGAGCTTGCGTTCAGCGTTTTTGACAACAAAAACGGCACTCTTCTCTACACCGTAAAGATAGACGGTGAGATCATTGCAGTCAGCGTTAAACACAGCGAAACGGTTTACTTTGAAACAAGCGAAAACATCTCCGAAGCGATTCTTTCTAAAATATCATAACATAAAAAAAGCAGACATATTATTCGTAATTGAATATATGTCTGTTTTTTTGATCTTGGATATTATGAAAACACTTTTCAAAATCTATCTTACAGAAAAATGCGGCGTTGGCTCATTCTGAACCGACTCACGTTTTTTCCAGATGAAAAATCCGTACATATCATTGATAAAGAAAATAACAAAATTGGCAAACACCGGAACATACGACAGATCTTCTATTGATGCCATAATCCAAAGAATAATAAGCACCACATCATTTGCGGCATACAATAATGCATAATATGATGACCGAAGCATTGTTAATGCCGCCGCCAAAAAACTGGTCGTGACCGAAAGGGTACTGAATACGATATTGGGGGTATTTAATCGGTGCAGCAGATAACCGAATACTATTGTAACCACTACGCAGGAAACCACAAGTAAAACTATGTGTTTCAGCGTAAGCTTCTGAATCGCCACTTCTTTTCCGTTTTTCGCAGGATTTTTTATCCATGTTATCGTTGACCATACAGCCATCGGCATTGTCATTCCAAGATAGGTCATCATCTCTCCCCAGTATTGAAATCTCCATGAAATGATTCCATATAGAATGCTGAATACGATCATCAATATCTGCGCCCAGACATTGCCTTTGGCTGCAAAAATCAAAGCAGTAACACCGATCCATGTCGTTATCAGTGTTAGTATATCAACATCTCCGAAGATCATATTAGATGCTGTTACGATAACAAGGGATATTATCCATAAGCTCCACTCTATTTTTGATAAATTCTTTATGGGGTTATTCAAAACTACTCTTTTCTCCGATCTGCTTAAATTCTTCTGACCGAATTGGAATTTAAAGAAGTTTGGAGAGTGGAGTGTGGGGTTATTGATCGGCTTAACCACCAACTCCACTCTCCAAACTCCACACTTATATAAATTTCCGATCCATTCTATTATATCCTATTACAAAAACTAAGTCAAGCTGTACACTTTCATCCTTCACGGTATTTTAACGAGTGAATTATTCTTCTCCAAAATATTAACAAACTATTGTA
>JBJEQL010000077.1:0-4642 GCA_051881735.1 Oscillospiraceae bacterium | reverse complement strand
TGGTTCTCTGACCTCTTACGGGGAGACCCTTTCTGTGACGAACGCCTCTGTAACAACCGATTTCAACAAGACGCTTGATATTAAGAGCAACATTTCTGCGAAGGTCACCCTCAACGATGAAATTCTTATCAATATAATCACGGATTTTTGCAACATCATCCTCGGAAAGGTCCTTAACTCTGATGTCAGGGTTTACGCCTGTTTCTTTGAGGATAATATCAGCAGATTTGCGACCGATGCCATAGATATATGTGAGTCCGATTTCAACTCTCTTATCCTTAGGAAGGTCAACGCCTGCAATACGTGCCATTTACATACACCTCCAAGTTGGATTTTACGTTTTTAAGCAAATTTAACGGTTTGCGGAATTAGCCCTGGCGCTGCTTGTGCTTAGGGTTCTCGCAGATAACCATAATTTTGCCTTTTCTCTTAATGATTTTGCATTTTTCACAAATTGGCTTTACTGAAGGTCTTACTTTCATGATAAATACCTCCTTTTTCAAGAATTCACTTTGCTCTCCAAGTAATTCTGCCTTTTGAGAGGTCATATGGTGACATCTCAACCGTAACCTTGTCACCCGGAACGATTCGAATATAATTCATTCTGAGTTTACCGGAAACGTGAGCGAGAATCTTGTGTCCGTTTGCAAGTTCGACCTGGAACATTGCATTCGGGAGAGCTTCGATTACTGTACCTTCAATCTCAATAACATCCTCTTTAGACAAACATATGCCTCCTTTTAGATTTATGGATCTTGGGTTTCGGGGAATGCAGAAATTATCTTCCGTAATCCCTTATCTGTCAGATTGTCTGTATCTATAACAGTATTGGTAAGTTTCAGGTGTTTTAAACGCTTCTTCTTCGGTTTTTCGAGCTTACGCTCTTTTCCGTCGGCAACGAACGCAAAATCGCCCTCAACTGCGGTGATAACAAGGAAATTGCCCCTGTCGTGTCCTGCAGCAGACCTGACAATCATTCCGATTTTTGCTTCCACAGCTTTAACTCCTTTCGGGGTATGCCGTTTGTTATACTATGGTGGGCTTGGTCAGGATAACCGGCCCGTCCGGAGTAACTGCGATAGTATGCTCAAAGTGAGCAGATGGCGAACCGGATTTCGTCAATACAGTCCAGCCGTCCGGAAGAACCTTAACGCCCTCCCCGACTGCATTGATCATAGGTTCGATGGCAATAGTCATTCCTGCAACAAGTCTTGGACCGTGTCCCTCTCGTCCGTAATTCGGAACTTCGGGGGATTCATGAAGATCTCTTCCGACGCCGTGACCTATATACTGTTTAACTACGCCGTATCCATGAGAAACGTTGTGCTCCTCGATCGCATGACCGATATCGCCGATGCGGTTTCCAACGATCGCCTGCTCGATACCGAGGTAAAGGCTTTCTTTGGTCACTTTAAGAAGCTCAAGAGTTTCTGGGGAAACATTTCCGACAGGGAAGGTATAAGCCGAATCCCCGTGAAAACCGTCGATATATGCACCGACATCAATGCTTACGATGTCACCGTCATGGATAATTTTCTTCTTTGAAGGAATTCCGTGAATGACCTGATCATTGATGGAGATACAAGCCGAACCGGGAAAGCCGCCGTATCCGAGGAACGAAGGCTTTGCACCGTTCTTGACAATGTAATCATGGATTATCTTGTCAAGCTCGTATGTTGACATACCGACTTTTATAGACTGTCCGCCGTAGTGAAGAGCGTTTCCGGTGATAATGCCGGCTTTACGCATCTTCTCCAATTCGGACTTGGATTTAACATTAATCATTTATTTCGCCTTAAGCATTGAGTGCTTCTAAAACAACCTTTGAAGTTGCTTCAACGCCGTCCAGACCCTTTACTCTTGTGAGCTTGCCCTTTGCTGCATAGAAATCAGCGAGAGGAGCAGTCTGAACATGGTAAGTTTTAAGTCTTTCAATAACAGTTTCGGGAGCGTCGTCCTTTCTCTGTACAGCGTTTCCGCCGCACTTGTCGCAGATACCCTCTACCTTAGTCGGCTTGAAGTCGATGTGGTAAGAAGCACCGCACTTTTCGCAAACTCTTCTGCCCGAGATACGAGCCTGAATGTCTGCATCGGGAACGTCGATCGAGAGAACCTTGTCGATATTAACACCCATTGCCTCGAGAGCTTCAGCCTGAGGAACAGTTCTGGGGAAACCGTCAAGGATAAAACCGTTCTTGCAATCGTCTTCAGCAATTCTGTCTTTCAGAATGCCGATTACAACCTCGTCGGGAACCAAAGCGCCGCTTTCCATATAGCTTTTAGCTTTAAGTCCGCATTCGGTACCGTTTTTAACTGCTTCACGCAGAATATTGCCGGTAGAGATCTGAGGAATATCGAGCTTTGCGCTGATAACCTCTGCCTGTGTGCCTTTGCCTGCACCGGGAGCGCCAAGTAAAATCAAATTCATAATAAATCCTCCTGACGATGACTGTGTGACGATTATTCGAGGAATCCCTTATGGTGACGCATCATCATCTGTGATTCGAGTGTTCTTGTTGTTTCAAGAACAACGCTTACCACGATGAGTATCGAAGTACCGCCCATTGCGATATTGAGATCAGGCATAGCCATGTTTGTCAGTATCGGGAAAATAGCGATAACACCGAGGAAGAATGCACCGACCAAGGTGATTTTTGAAAGAACTTTCTGGATATAATCGCTGGTAGGCTTACCCGGTCTGATTCCGGGGATACCGCCGTTGCTCTGGCGGAGATTGTTAGCTATTTCAACCGGATTATACTGCATTGCAACGTAGAAATAGTTGAATGCAATGATAAGGATGAAGTAGATAACAGCATACCATCCGCTGCTGTAACTGAAGAAATGAACGAAGCCTGCATAGAACTTCTGCCAGAATGTTACCGGATCAGCCTTTACAGGGATGAACATCTCCAAAGTAGCGGGAAGCGACATAATAGCCATTGCAAAGATGATAGGCATAACGCCGCTCATTGCAATTTTGATCGGGATATGAGTGCTCTGACCGCCGTACTGTTTTCTTCCAACAACACGCTTTGCATATTGAATGGGGATCCTTCTTTCCGATTCGTTCATGAAAACGATAAAAGCGATCATGAGAACGAAAACGATAAGAACGACGGGAACGATCAGATAATATTTTGGTTCGTCCTGTGCAAGTTCAAACATTCTGAGAACGCTTGACGGACCTCTTGAAACGATACCTGCGAAGAGTATCATCGAGATACCGTTACCGATTCCTTTTTCAGTAATACAGTTGCCGAGCCAAACAACAATGCCTGCACCTGCGGTAAAAGCAGCGATGATAACAATTGCAGTAAACACGCCGGAAGCTCCCGAAGTGTATCTTACTGCACCGCTGTTGCGCTGAGTAATGTAATAAGCATACGACATTACCAGTGCGATCGCAAGAGCAACAAACATCGTAATTGTATTGAGTTTCTTTCGACCTTCCTCGCCTTCTTTCTGAAGGTTTTCAAGAGGTGGGAGCGCATACGTCAGAAGCTGAACGATGATCGAAGCATTGATGTATGGCTGGATCGAAAGAGCAAACAAGGTGCCTTTTGAAAGAGCGCCGCCGGAGAGGATATCCATATAGCTCAGAAAGCTTCCGCTGTCCGAGATTGAGGACGCCATGACCGAAGCGTCGAGAAAAGGAACCGGGATATGACAGCCTAAACGGAAAATAAAGATGATCAATAATGTGTAAAGGATTTTATTCCTTAACTCAGGAACCTTCCAAGCGTTTCTGAAGGTTGTAAACACATTACATCACCTCAGCCTTTCCGCCTGCCTTTTCAATTTTTTCTTTAGCTGAAGCAGAGAAAGCGTCAGCCTTAACAGTTAAATTCTTGGTGAGTTCACCGTTGCCGAGGATCTTAACGCCGTTGTCGATCTTGCTTACAAGACCTGAAGCAAGAAGGAGCTCTGCGTCAACCTCTGTACCCTCCTTGAAGATTTCGAGTGAGGAAACATTAACAGTAGCCATCTTTGCAGCGAAAATGTTGTTGAAACCTCTCTTAGGGATTCTTCTTGCGAGAGGCATCTGACCGCCTTCAAAGCCCGGTCTTACACCGCCGCCGGAACGAGCGTTCTGACCCTTGTGGCCCTTGCCGGAAGTTTTGCCCCAGCCTGAACCGTGACCTCTGCCGACTCTCTTAACGTCCTTCTTAGAACCTTCAGCAGGTGATAATTCGTGAATATACATTGTACCGCACCTCCCTGCAATTATGCTTCGGTAACTTCTACAAGGTGAGAGATCTTAGCGATCTTTCCCTTTGTAGCATCATTATCGGGCTGAACCTTTTCAGCGCCAACCTTATTGAGGCCGAGAGAATGTGCTACTGCGATCTGCGGCTTTGTGCAGCCGTTAAGGCTTTTAACAAGCTTTACTTTAAGTGCCATTACAAACGTCCTCCTTAACCTAAGATTTCATTAACGGATTTGCCTCTGATCTCGGCAACATCCTTAGCGCTGCGGAGAGTTGCAAGACCCTGGATTGTAGCTCTTACAACATTGCAAGCATTGTTTGAACGCAGGGACTTTGTTCTGATGTCCTTGATGCCGGCCATTTCGATAACCGCACGGACAGGACCGCCTGCGATAACACCGGTACCGGGAGCAGCGGGCTTCATGAGAACTC
>JBJEQL010000076.1:0-4662 GCA_051881735.1 Oscillospiraceae bacterium | reverse complement strand
GTATCTTCATATTGTTGATATGGTTGCGGTAATCGTGCCGCCAGCCCCGCACCTGACGGTACATATACTGTATCTCACGCACCTGCTTTTCGATAAGCTCGCTCTGGAAACGTTCGATTCGGCGGTCTATCATATTGTAGAGGGTGCGGCGGATAATCACAGATACTATCAACACAAGAATTAATACCAATAATATCAAAGTAATTATAAATATTGTTTTCATTCTTTTCCCTCTGACTGAATTTTATTTATTATTTGTGTTAATTGTGAATAGTTCATTCTTGTTGAATTTTCGTCCAGAAATCCAATTCTTTCGTACATTCTATATGCAGGAAAATCTTTCTTGGTAACAAGAACTGCCGTGGTATCTTTAACAACATTTTCCAAAAAATATTTAAGGAGTTTTGTACCATATCCATTTTTTTGATATTCAGGTGTAACAGCAATCATGTCAATATATACTGCGTAGTTACATGAAACTGACGGCATATTCCATCCTGTCAGAAAACCAATGATTTGATTTTCTGCTTTAATGCAAAATGCGTATTTATCTTTGTCATTTATACACTGATTAAAATATCGTGGCAAGTCATATGTTTGGGCACATAATTTGAGAATTTCTCTGTTTTCTTCGCTGAATGTATTTATTTTATCGGTTAAGCAAAGTATGTCAAATGCAAGAGCATATATATTTACACATATTTCGATATCATCTTTATTCATTATTCTTATTTCTTCCATAATTATTCTCCCGTATAAAATTCAATGAATTTTTCATTTACCTCTTTATAAAGCCGCCTTGAAAGCGGCAGATTATCTCCGCTGTCAAGAGTAATTTCCGCCTTGCCGATACTCCGCACATACCGCAGATCAACAATATATGAGCGGTGGCAGAATATAAATTCCTCGGGCAGAATATTTTTCATACTGCTTATACCCATAGTGCAGACGAGAGTTTTATCCTGCAAATGCACATGAGTTTTCTTGCCTACCGCTTCACAATAAACTATCATTTCGGGAGAAATGTGTATACTGCCCTCGTCACAGGTGAGCATTATCTCATTTTCCGGAACACGCCGTCTGATATATCTGTCGAGGACTGCAAACAGCTTCGTCTTATCCACAGGCTTTAACAGATAATGGAGAGCCTCCACCTCATAGCCATCGCTCATATATTCCGAATATCCCGTTCATTTCTATATCAAGCAGCAGAAAGTCGCATGGATTATCGGGATAGTTGAAAAGAAAACTTTCGGCACTTATGTATTCATCGATCGCAAGAGCAAAGGGTTTGTCCACTGACCAATCGTCAAGCAGACGGCGAAGTTCGGATATCTGATTTTCATTGTCATCGCAAATTGCTATTGTCAGCGGCATAGGGTTCACCTCGTTTTTCATTTATTCCATTATACTCCAAAGCCAAAAATCAGTCAAGAAGCAACATTGGCAATTTGTTAATTCAGCAATTTTTGAAGAATGGCAAAAGTTCAAATTTGATAAATCAGCATCCAGTCGTGATGACGAATTCTATGATTTCTGAAAAACTTCATCACAGATCAAATCAATAATTTTGAATTCCGCCCTCGGAACAAAATTGAAAAATGCGATTTTTGCAAAATTTGATAATATAGAACTTTTCAAAATGCCGATGTTCAGCTATCGGAAACTAAAGGACAACCGTCCTTTCTACGCTTGCTGTCCTGCAAGCATAATGCCTATATACCTATATCCAAACCGAAAACTGTACAGTTTTTCATCGCTTGCGAGTGTTTCCGAAAAGATATGTATCTTTTCCACGCTTGCGGGCTTTTACCGATAAAGTCATATGACTTTTCAACGCTTGCGGATATCTTCCTCACAAATCCTATTCAACCGTGTTGAAACTCATTTTCTCCACTTTTTCACAGGCTCACTTTTTCCGCAATCATCGGAAGTGGCAGGAAAGTTCAACATCCATTCCGCATATTCTTCCGCGGAGATATTTCCCTCGCTCAACTCTTTTCTGCGAAGCTTCCACTCCGAAAGAAATTCATTAAGAAGATGATTGTGAAACTGTATCGCCGGCTGCGGATTTCCTAATTCGTCGGGAACAGAGATTATTGAGAAATTGTTGGTGTGATGTTTTTTCGATTCCTGCTCCAGATCAAAAAGCAGATGTATGAAAGTTTCCGTATTTTCCAAAGACAGATTTTTCAGAGAATTGATATTTACTTCAAGTACAGAAGCGATATCCGACAGCAATTCCGACTTTGGCGTTCTTGTGCCGCTTTCATATTGAGCGATTCGGACATCGGCAGAGTTTTCATCGAAGCCGAGTTTCATTCCAAGTTCTTTCTGAGTAAGTCCACGAAGATTTCTTGCGTTTTTGATTTTTTCACCTATGGTCATAATAACCCTCCCGATTTTTTCTCTAATCTGATTTTACCATATTTTCAAAAAGCAATCAATGCTCCTAATCAAAAAAGTTAAAGAAATTTTCTGAAAGCTCTTGACAAAAGCAAATTTGTATAGTATAATGTGGTTAAACATTTAAGATTAGTTATAATGTGATTACCCAAGATTTATGAAAAATTGAATAACGGCGTCCCAAAGGAGCGGGACGGAACAGCGAAAGAGAGCTAAGAGCAAATCTGCGGATTTGTTTTTAGCTCTCTTTTTTGTTTACAGAAAGGAACAGAATATGAGAAACACTGAAAAGACAACAGAGCAGACTTTTGAAAGCGTAACGGAATACGATATCGGTCACACAACTTATGTGGTTGTTTCAAAGTTTGACTTTTCGGGCGAAAGTCTTGAAGATGTTATCCGCAGGCTTATGGTCAGAGAGATAAATAATACAGCGGCATAATTTTTGGCGGATAGAGAAAAAATTTGCGTTTCACCTCACTAAAGTGTTGCATTATGAAAAGAAATGCGCTATAATAATCTTGATCCGCTGTAATTTGTCGGAAAGAGAGGTCAAAATGATTACAGATAAAATTACAGCTTTATACTGCCGTCTTTCGCAGGACGATATGCTTGACGGTGAGAGCAACAGCATTACAAATCAGAAAGCAATTTTACAGAAATTTGCCGATGACAACGGCTTCAAGAATACGCAGTTTTACGTTGATGACGGGTTTTCGGGAACGAACTTCAACCGTCCGGACTTCATGCGTATGATTGCTGATGTTGAAGCGGGAAAAGTCGGAATTGTGATTACAAAGGACTTGTCACGACTCGGCAGAGATTATCTCCTGACGGGACAGTACATTGAAATGGTGTTTCCCGATTATGATGTTCGGTACATTGCCATAAATGATGGGGTCGACACCTTCAAAAGTGAAAATGAGCTTATGGCATTCAAGAACATTTTCAATGACTGGTTTGCAAGAGATACTTCAAAAAAGATCCGCGCAGTATTCAAGGCAAAGGGTCAGTCGGGTAAGCCGCTGACGACAAATCCGCCCTATGGATATATAAAGGACGAAAATGACAAGAATCACTGGGTGATAGATGATGAAGCAGCTGCTGTTGTGCGGAGAATATTTAAGCTCTGCATTGACGGATACGGACCGAGTAAAATAGCAAGGATTCTCACGGAGGACGGAATACTTATTCCCACGGCTTATGCCGAATCAAGAGGTTACACGTCAAACCATTCTTTTAAGAAACCTACACGGTGGAGTGAAGGAACTGTTGAGAGAATTCTTGAAAAGCCCGAATATATCGGTCACACTGTTAATTTCAGAACCCACGTCAAGTCATACAAAAATAAGAAAAGAATTGACAATGACAAATCACAATGGGCAATATTCGAAAATACACACGAGCCGATCATTTCACAGCACGATTATGATTTGGTACAGGAACTGCGCAGCCACAAACACAGACCGCAAAAATGCGATAAAGTCAATCCGTTTTCGGGAATGGTATATTGTGCGGACTGCGGAAAGAAGATGTACCTTTGCCGTTCCAAGAGCCTTAACGCAGATCAGGAGCATCTGAAATGCTCTACATACGCAAATGACAAGGAAGATTGTTCAGCTCATTTTATCCGAACTGCCGTACTTCAGCAGATCTTGATTTCCGAGATAAACAAGTTAATCGAGAAAATAGGAATTGACGAGAAAGGCTTTGCTAATGAAGCACTTGAAAGCTCTCGGCTTCGGCAGAACGATGAACTGAAAAAGGCGAAAAAACTTGTCAATCAATACAACAAGCGTACAGCAGAGCTTGACAGTCTTTTCACAAGGCTTTATGAGGACAATGTTTCGGGAAAAATATCCGATGAGCGTTTTGAGATGCTGTCCAAGAAGTACGAAACCGAACAGCAGGAGATAAGAAAGACACTTTCGGAGCTGACTGCCTTTATTGAGAGCAAGGAACAGAAAATTGCCGATGTGACGCAGTTTCTATCAATTGTCCGCAAGTACACGAACATAACGGAGCTTACTCCCGAAATAATGCACGAATTTGTTGAGAAGATTGTTGTCCACGCTCCCGACAAGTCAAGCGGGCACAGGAAACAGCAGATTGATATTTACTATCGCTTTAGCATCGGAATTTCAAGCGTTCATATCGACAGCAGAGATTTTGACAAAAAAGTTAAGACAGCACAGTCGGCTTGACGGTGCTGTCTTATGAAATAGGGTGAATACTTCTTTATGCGGTGCTGACTTT
>JBJEQL010000075.1:0-21019 GCA_051881735.1 Oscillospiraceae bacterium | reverse complement strand
TATATCCACAAATTTCAATAGTTACCGCTATTTTGAAATCAAATTGTAAAGATTTGAAAACAGACTGCATTTCGGAGCGAAATGCAGTCTGTTCCTGTCTCTTTTTTGTTCTTTTTATACTAATTCCAAATCGTTCTATAGACAAAGCCGACAGATAGAATAATCCAAGTCAAGAAAGGCGACCGCAGAAATGCTTGATGCCTTTCAAGGAAGCCTGACGCAGAATTGGATTATTCTAGCCGAGGATTTGTCTATAGGTTGATTTGGAATTAGTATTATTTATTCTTGTGTTTCGTATTCCTCTGCGGCTGTTTCAAGATCTGCAAGATCTGTGGATTTTACAACCTTAAAATCATTGAGCTGAACCGAAACTATTTTTTTCTCGCTGAAAACATACAGCATATTTCCATTCACGGAAGCACGTTCAAAAACTCCGCTGTCATCAAGCTGAGCGTATTCGATCTTTCCCTTTAAAGCGAAACCTGCTTCATCATCGTATGCGAAAACATAATAAAGATTGTTTACGCCGAACTCTGAATAGCTGTAAGCAGGAATTCCGATCATTCCGGAATCGATGAGAACTGCACGTCTGTCTGTGAGTGCTTTTGAGTAAACCTCTCCGATATCATCGGCAAAGTCTGCGCTGTGGAGCATAAGACCGCTGCCTGAATCATACATCGTAAGAGTAAGACCGTTTCCGTCAGATTTTTTCTCGATACCGATCAGCTTGTCGTCCGAATATCCGTAAAGATAAGCGGAAGCTTCTGCGAGCGTCTGCGACTGTACCGGCGGATCGTTTGCGAGGTCGATAACAAGTGCCGGAGAATCGGAGCCTGTGAACAGGCTTGCAAAGGTATCTTCAAAGCGTACTGCGGAAACCTTCTGTCCCGGCAGGAGCGCACCGGCGCTGTTCACAACTGTTAAGCTGCTGTCGAGAACATAGATCGAAGTTGATGTTCCGTTTTCATCGGAAATCTCCGTTGCAATGCGGAAGTTTCCGTTGTACTCATTCATGCTGTACTTGCTTATGACCTTGCCGGCAACAGACGAGCTTGCCTTATAGCTTATGCCCGTACCTTCGAGGTCAAAGCTTGTGATAATGCTGTAATCAATTCCGTCCTTGCTCTTGCCGACGCCGACTGTATAAAGTGTATCAGCCGAGCAGTAGACGTTTTTGCTTGTTCCGAGAACAGCCTTAACTGTTACCTCGGGGACATCGGATCTGCAGCCGATCGCAGAAACGACTGTATAATCCGTGCTGTTTGCATTTGCAGGAACCATAATATCCTCGGGAGCAACATACTGACGGTTTCCGTCCAGCGAATAAGCCGGAACGAAGCTGTCAAGGCTTGCACTCTCGCCGAGCGGTGCTGTTCTGTAATCGGAATAATCCGAAACGAGATAAAGCACTCCGTCAACGAGCTTTGAGGATGTGTATTTTCCATTCTGTTTATAGGAAGTGGTGAGCTTAGGGTTTGATTTGTCTTTGAGATCGTAAATATCCACTGCGACGTTCGCACGGGTCACGCTTTCAGTCCGGCCGGAATCAACGTCTGAGCCGCCTGTGGAGGAACTGCCGGACTCTGCTGCTGGAACAACAGCTTCCGTCAAAGATGAATTGGGCGATGCGGACGAACTGTCAACGATCTGTATCTCTTCATTTTCTTTTGATACAAGGATAAGCTTATCACCGTCTATATAAAGTTCGACCGGTGGGCTGAGCTTATTTTCGACAACGCTTACTATCTCCATTGTTTCAAGCGAGACAATATAAAGTTTGCCGTCGCTTATACAGTAGAGATTTGTTCCGTCCGATTTAACGATATCGGCATCATTTGCCATTCCCTTGGCGTTACCTTGGAAATCGTATGCCGAAAGTTCGGAAAGCGTATCCTTGGGTTCGGGTTCTACTTCCGAAATAGCCGGAACGGTTTCGCTCGTCTGTGCAGGTTCGGTTTCTTTCTCTTTTTGTTCCGGATCTGCAGAAAAATAAATTCCCGTATAAATGCTGTAAAGGTCATCGTAATTGTCGGGTGAGATCGCATTATACTCAATAGTTTCATCGATCGTACCGATCTCGCTTTCGTTCTGGCTGTTATACGCAATAAGTCCGGTGCCGATAACAGCACAGGCAGCAACGGAAGCCGCAGTCATCTTTATAATTCTGAGTCGCTGTGCAGTAACTGAAGGAGCGGATTTTATATCTATGTTTTCCGTTTCCATTTTTGACTGTGTAGTTTTAGCCTTAAGCATAAGGGCAATATTTTCGGGGGAAAGTTCATCGGGAACTTCAACCTCATCGATCAGTTCGTTTAATCTTTCTTCAAACGTCATAATTCCAACCTCCTTTCTATCAGCGTTCCGTCAGCAATTGTTTGAGCTTTAATTTAGCGCGTGCCGCCTTTGAACGAACGGTATTTGCAGACATACCGAGCATTTTGGCGATCTCTTCGCTTTTATATCCCGAAACAACGCCGAGGGATAAAACAAGTCTGTCTTCCTCATCCAGTTTAGCAAACTCTTCCATAACTTCCAATCCGCTGTAGTTTATCTCATCGGATTTCTCTTGTTCTACACTATCGAGAATATCAAGTTCATTGCTGAAATTATTTTTCTGTATATATTCCTTCTGCTTTTTCTTTATCTTAGCGGTAAGGATCTTAATTATCCAGCTTTTGAATGCTTTTTCATCTCTTAAATTTTTAATGGAAGAATATGCCTCCAGGACAGTGTCGCTAACCACATCGGAAGCATCGTGCTGATTATTGTTCAGGTTTATCAGAGCAATGCGGTATAGGTCTTTATACACCAAAGCATAGAGCTTTGCGAATGAATCAGGGTCGCCGGCTCTTGCCATTTCCACGCATCGGTTAAAATCGATTGTGTCGGAGTTTTTCAAGCTGTTATCACCTCTTATCTGCCAAAAGGTCAGAATAATCAATAATAACATTATACCACAAAATCTTCACCTTTAAAAGACCTGTCATATAATAAGTGTCAAAAAAAGTTCGTTTTGTTGCAAAAAAAGTCCACTTTTGTATATTTGCACAACAAATTCGCCTTTGTAAAGTGTGGTATATGTATAATTTTTACACAAGAATTTATTTTTTGAGTTTACAAACTGCAAAAAATGATTCCAAAAATACTTAAAGTAGATATAAATTTTATAAAAAAGAAAAAATTTTCCGCCCGAATATCATTAAATTTTTCGGATAAAATAAAATCACTGATGAAAAATCAGCATAAAAATGGGGTTTGCATTTTTATATAGTCAACTCAAAATTTGCATAAACAAAAACAGCATAAAACACTCGGCGAAGAAAACAGAGCTTCGGCGGAAAGGGGCAGAAATGAAAAGAACAGCACTCATAGCTGCAGCGGCACTTACAGTCGCTCTCGCACTCACAGGCTGCGGCAGAGCTAACAACAACGCAAATAACAATGGCGGAAACACAACTTCGTCAACATCGAATTCCTCGCAGGCTACCACAAGCCGCAGCGAAACAACACCCATGAACGGCAATAACAACAATGGCAATAATAACAACGGCAACAACCAAAACTCAAACAATAACAACAACAATACCAATCATGTAACAGGCGATGTAGACGGCGACGGATTCATCGAAGAGATCGTGACCGACGCAGGCGACATTGTAAACGATGTTGTCACCGGCGCAGAAGATATCGTAAATGATGTATTCTGATTTTCAACAAGCAAAAGGGTCGTTTTCCCAACAAGGAAACGACCCTTTTTATATATTATATATAGTATAAGCGCCAAAAACTTTGGTTTAGCAATGATTACGCATTACGCATTGCGAATCATGCATTGAAACAATTCCTAATTATTTTCAAAAACCCCTTTTATTTTATGGAAAACTGTGCTATAATAGATGTGTATATTGACAAATGGGAGTCCCCAACGTAAGGAGGAGTTTTTTATGAAGCTTACGCAGTCAAAAACATTCTGGAGAGGCCTTTGGCTCATAGCAGTCGCACTCGGAGGAGTCGCTCTGGTCAAAGTCGCTTTTGAAATACTCAATCTTGGCGATAAAAAATACATTGATCTTTAAGGAGCTTTTCTGCAATGAATAAATACCAGAAGCTTCTGAACAACACTCTGATCTTTGCGATCGGAACATTCGGTTCAAAGCTTTTAAGCTTTATTCTCGTCCGTCTGTACACAGGCTGCATGACGACCGAGCAATACAGCACGGCGGATCTGCTTTATCAAGCGGCAAATGTTATCTATCCGATAGTAACGCTTTCCATGGCGGACGCACTTATCCGTTTCGGCATCGACAAGGCTTACGACAATAAGAAGATCTACACCATTGCGCTCACGACCACAGCAGGCGGACTTGCCGTACTTGGACTTTTCACTCCGCTTATAAATTGTATGAGTGCGTTCAAGGGTTATGGTCTGCTGCTGTTCGTGTACTGCTTTTTCTCGTCGTTCAAGCAGCTTGCGGCAAGCTTTATCCGAGCAAGAGGACTTGTAAAGCTTTTTGCGATAGACGGCATTTTTTCTACACTTATAATAGTTATAAGCAACATTATCCTGCTGGTGAAATTTGACCTCGGCGTTACGGGTTATGTCTGCTCGATAATCATTTCCGACGCACTTTCGCTTTTAGGACTTATAGTTATCTCAGAGCTTTACAAATTCTTTGATATAAAATCGCTCGACAAAAAGCTTTTCAAAGAGATCGTAAAATACTCGCTTCCGCTTGTTCCGACATATATTCTGTGGTGGATAACCTCTGCTTCGGACAGATATTTCGTCATCGGAATGGTAAGCAGCCACGAAAACGGCATTTACAGCGCAGCGCACAAGATACCAACGCTTCTGCTGCTTGTAACAACGCTTTTCTATCAGGCATGGCAGATGTCTGCGATCGAAAACAAGGACGACAAAGACCTTTCGGGGTATTATAAACAGGTCTACGGCGCATATTCCTCGCTGCTTTTTATTGCAGCGGCAGGACTTATCATGATAGTAAAGCCGTTTACATATATCCTTGTTGATAACGACCCTGAAAAAAACTTTGTTTTCGGATATCACTACACACCGATACTGATAATCGCAATGATATTCCAATGCCTTTGTCAGTTTTTATCAAGCATTTACAATGTCCGCAAAAAGTCGGTCAACTCAATGGTGACAAGCCTTGTTGCGGCGGTCGTAAATATTACGCTCGATATCCTGCTTATCCCTCGCCTCGGCGCTTATGGCGCAGGTCTTGCAACGATGACAGCATATTTCACCTGCTTTATGGTCCGTGTTTTCGATACACGAAGCTATGTCAAGTTCCCGATAAGCTGGTTCAAAATGATAGTAAACATCGTTGTTGTCGGCTATATGGCGATAGTTGCGATTACCGAGCCTAAAGCCGAATATTTTCAGCTTATAGTTCTGTTTATCGCAGTTGCGGTATTCAATTTTGACGCTATTTTAAGCACACTCAAAAATTTTATTATAACCAAAAGGAAAAAATCAGCTAAATCTTGATTTTGGAGGAAAAATCTATGGCGGCAGACAACATAAAGGTACAAAAGCTGAACAAAGTCTACACTCGTTATGTATGGCAAACGAATTCCAACGAGGATTTCACCGAGGATATGACCTTGTTCACACTTCAGGCGAAGAACACGACATACTCTTTCGCAGCGCTTGAAAGCGGACTTATCTCACACGTTTATTTCGGCAAAAAGGTAGAGGACGAAGACCTTTCCTACCTGCTCGCACTTGACAGAAACCCATGGACGCTTAAAGTTAACGCTCGTGACGCAGGAACAGTAATGGATTCCACACCTTTTGAATATCCTTGCCACGGTATCGGCGATTACAGAGAGCCTTGCCTTATGGTAATGGATAACGCAGGTATGTCTGCCTGCGACCTTCGCTATGTTTCACACAAAGTTTACGGCGGAAAGCCCAAGATAGAAACAGCCGACGGCTTTATTCCTGCAACGTTTGCGGAAGAGGACGAAGCTTCAACGCTTGAAATCAACTGCATAGACAAGTGCAGCGGTCTGGAAGCAACGCTTATTTACACAGCTTTCAAGGACCTTGATGTTATCACTCGCAGCGTTCGTCTTAAAAATAACGGCAGCGAAAGCATCAATATCAGAAGAGTGCTTTCTGCCTGCGTTGATTTTGAAAGCTCAAATTATGATTTTATCACCCTCAACGGCTCATGGGCAAGAGAAAGAGCCATTGAACGCTCGCATCTCCACCACGGCAAGCAGGGCGTTGACTCTGTTAAGGGCGAATCCTCGCACCAGAACAATCCGTTCTGTGCTCTCGTTTCACCTAACGCAGACGAGGACACAGGCGAAGCATTCGGCTTTAACCTTGTTTACAGCGGAAACTTTTTCCTTCAGGCAGAAGTCACACAGCACAAGCACACACGCTTTGTAATGGGTATCAACCATTTCGACTTCAACTGGCTGCTTGAAAAGGGCGAAGAATTCGCTGCTCCCGAAGTTGTAATGGTACACTCCTCAAACGGTATCGGTGAAATGTCAAGAACTTTCCACGACCTTTACAGACAGCACCTTATCCGAGGCGAATACAAGGACAAGCGCCGCCCGATACTTATCAACAACTGGGAAGCTACCTATTTCAACTTCAACACAGAAAAGCTTATCGACATTGCTAAGGAAGCTTCAAAGCTCGGCATTGAAATGCTTGTAATGGACGACGGCTGGTTCGGACACCGTGATTCCGACAACAGCTCGCTCGGCGACTGGTTCGTTTATGAAAAGAAGATAAACGGCGGTCTCCGGCACCTTGTTGACGAGGTAAACAAGCTCGGAATGAAGTTTGGTATTTGGTTTGAACCCGAGATGATATCCCCCGACAGCGAGCTTTACAAGGCTCACCCCGACTGGGCGATACAGATAAAGGGCAGACCGATGTCGATGTCCCGTGAACAGTATGTACTTGACTATTCCAACAAGGAAGTCCGTGACTATATCTACGGACTTATGAAAAAGGTACTCGACAGCGCAAACATCGAGTACATAAAGTGGGATATGAACAGACAGCTTACCGAAGTTGGCTCAACAACACTTCCTGCAAACCGTCAGCGTGAGCTTTGGCACAGATACGTTCTCGGCGTTTATGACGTTATGAACCGTCTTACCACCGATTATCCGCATATTCTCCTTGAAAACTGCTCGGGCGGCGGCGCACGTTTTGACGCAGGTATGCTCTACTTCTCACCGCAGATCTGGTGCTCAGACGACACAGACGCTATCGAACGCCTTAAGATACAGCACGGCACATCTATCTGCTACCCTGTTTCAGCAATGGGCGCACACGTTTCCGACTGTCCTAACCACACCGTTGGCAGAAGCACCCCGTTCGCTACAAGAGGCGACGTTGCAATGGTCGGAACATTCGGCTATGAGCTTGATGTTACAAGGATCCCACAGGAAGACAGGGACGCAATCCCCGGACAGATCGCAGAATTCAACAAATATAATCACATTATCCGCACGGGCGATCAGTACCGCATCGGAAATATGTTTGAAGACACAACTTGGGACGCTTGGATATTCGTAGAAAAGGACAAGTCCGAAGCGATATTCACGTTCGTTCAGGTACTCGGCAGACCAAACTTCCCTGCACGCAGAGTAAAGCTTAAAGGACTTGATGAAAACGCTAAGTATAAGAACGAACAGACAGGCGAAATTCACAGCGGCTCGGCTCTTATGAACGCAGGTATCATCGTTCCCGTTGACGGCGATTTCAAGTCTGTAAAGTACCATTTTACAAGAATATAAACATATCCGCAGACATAACATCTGCGGATAGAAAAATGTTTATGAGTTAAGTCCGAAGCTTATGGAGAGGGCGTTGTTTATCTTTGCCATTGACGGCGAATCAAGCTCGCCCATTCTCTCCTTTAAACGTTTCTTGTCGATGGTTCGTATCTGTTCGAGCAGCACAACGCTGTCTTTTGACAGGCCGCAGGTCGCAGCGTCTATCCCGATATGGGTCGGCAGCTTCGATTTGTCCTGACGGCTCGTTATAGCGGCTGCGATAACGGTCGGGCTGTGGCTGTTGCCGATGTCGTTCTGAACGATAAGTACGGGACGGACTCCGCCCTGCTCCGAGCCTACGACGGGACTTAAATCAGCGTAATAAATTTCTCCCCTTCTGACTGTCACTTTTTATACAACTCCTATTTTTAGATTTTGGGACGGTTTCGGAACTGCTGAAAAACGGCGAAACGTATTTGCCACAAGCAATATCAGCTGTTCCTTGCTTTCAAGGAATAGTTTTACCCGAAAAAGCAAAAATAATCATTATAAGAGGAAAAAATCGGGGAAAATGAAATTTGCCCCTTACTATTATATGCCAAAAAACGGCTTGCTGATATTGAAAGGATAATCACGATGTCATTTAACCCCGATACCTTTAATTTAATGATGAAACTTGCTTTGGGAATGGTTGCTGTACTGCTTATAATATGGGTACTTGCAGTTATAACCCCAAAGCTTGCAAAGCTCACCGACAAAATCCTCGGAAAAGCCAAAATAGACAGGGGCGACAGCTCTGTAACGCTCGAAAACGGCGAAAAATACACCGTTAAGGATATTTATGAGGGAACCTCCGAGGAAACCGCGGAAGCTCCCGAAAATATAGAAACAAACAATAATGAAAAGGAATGATTTTTATGGCAAAAGAAAAAAAGCTCGTTGAACAGATCACCTCTATGGATGAGGATTTTGCACAGTGGTACACCGATATTTGCAAGAAAGCAGAACTTGTAGAATATACATCGGTAAAGGGCTGTATGGTAATCCGTCCTTACGGCTATGCGATCTGGGAAAATATGCAGAGGATCCTTGACGGTATGTTCAAGGCAACGGGACACGAAAATGTTTGTATGCCTATGTTCATCCCCGAAAGCCTTCTCCAGAAAGAAAAGGACCACGTTGAGGGATTTGCTCCCGAAGTTGCATGGGTAACAATGGGCGGTAACGAAAAGCTTGAAGACAGACTCTGCGTTCGCCCTACATCCGAAACACTTTTCTGCGAGCATTACTCAAACATCGTTCACTCCTACCGTGACCTGCCTAAGCTTTACAATCAGTGGGTTTCTGTTGTTCGCTGGGAGAAGACCACCCGTCCTTTCCTCCGTTCAAGAGAGTTCCTCTGGCAGGAGGGTCATACTATCCATGCGACTGCAGAGGAGGCTATCGAAGAAACAGAGCGTATGCTGAACGTTTACGCAGAATTCTGCGAAAAGTCGCTTGCAATGCCTGTTGTAAAGGGAAGAAAGACCGACAGCGACAAGTTCGCAGGCGCAGAAGCTACCTACGCTATCGAAGCGCTCATGCATGACGGTAAGGCACTTCAGGCAGGTACTTCCCACTACTTCGGCGACGGCTTTGCAAAGGCTTTCGACATCATGTACACCGACAAGGAAAACAAGAAGGTATATCCTCACCAGACATCATGGGGCGTTACAACACGTCTTATCGGCGCTATCATCATGACACACGGCGACAACAGCGGTCTTGTTCTTCCGCCGGCAGTTGCCCCCATTCAGGCTGTTATTATTCCTATCCGTCAGTTTGAAGAAGGCGTACTCGCCAAGGCTAACGAGCTTGCTGACAAGCTCAAAGCCGCAGGCGTAAGAGTAAAGGTTGACGACAGCGAGAACTCACCCGGCTGGAAATTCGCAGAATACGAAATGAAGGGCGTTCCCGTAAGAATCGAACTCGGTCCTAAGGATATCGAAGCTGACAAGTGCGTTGTCTGCACACGTTACAATGGTGAAAAGAAAGACGTTACTCTTGAAAGCTTAACGGATACCGTCGTAGGAATGCTTGAAAAGGACATTCCCGAGGGTATGTTCGCTAAGGCTCTTGAAAACCGTGAAAAGCACACCTACTCCTGCACAAGCATGGACGAGATAACCGAAGCTCTTGCAAAGAACGGCGACGGCTTTGTAAAGGCAATGTGGTGCGGCGAAGAAGAGTGCGAAGACAAGGTAAAGGAAGTTACCGGCGTTGGTTCAAGATGCATTCCTTTTGAGCAGGACAACCTTTCCGACAAGTGCGTATGCTGCGGAAAGCCTGCTAAGAAGATGGTTATGTGGGGCAAAGCGTACTAATGCGTAATTCGTAATGCGTAATGCGTAATTGTTGAATTCGGAATTTGGAATTCGGAATTATTTTGCTCCGCAATTTGCTGTGAAAACGGGACGGGTTTCCCGTCCCGTTTGCGGTAAATTCTTTAATGCTTAATTGTTGCTTATTTAACAATTGTGGTGAAAAACGTAGGGGCGGATTCTATATCCGCCCGTTTAGGACGGTATTTTCTCTTATTTGAGAAAATATTGTTTGAATACCGAATTCACTTGTATAAATATATCAGACATTTAGGGAAATGGAAAAATGGACAAGGAAACACTTTTTGACAGATTTGATACGGGATTAAAGGTCCGCATAACGGGAAATATCCTTACGGCGATATGTCTTCTGTTACGGATATTCGTTTTCCCGAATACGGTAAATCCGCTGCTTATGCTTATACCGCTCGTTATCGGCTATATAATGGCGCTGTTCATTTCGGCGGTCGTATCATCGGACGATGGGCAGATATCTACGGAAAAATATGCCGAACTGTTTGATGAATTTGAAGAGAAACACAAGAATACCGGAAGGTTTTTATCCACAACGTCATTCATCTACATTGTTGTTTCGGTCGTTATGACCGTGACTAAGTCATAAGGGGAAGCTGTGCAAAAAACGGAAAGGAGATTTTTCCAAGATGAATTGATTTTTCATCCGGAAAAAGCTATAATTATGAAAAAACTTATCCTGATGTTTTCCGTGCTTGTAACGGTAATTGCTTTCACCGCCTGCGGTTCGAAGCAGGAGCTTGTCGGAATGGATAAAATAGAAAGCCTTCGGACTGCTGCGGAAAGCTACGAAAGCGGCTGCTACATCATCCGCAACACCGACAGCGGCGAGATCGAACAGACCTTTTCTTTTATGTATGATACCGATGATACGCAGATCTACTACTGCGAGGGCTATGATACAGACGGTTATTACGCTGAATACAGCAACGGAAAAGAGCTTTTCCGTGAGCGTGACGGCGTAGGCACGGCAGTTCCGTCAAACGATGAGAGCTATGTTTCCTACACAAGAAAAAAGCCGCACCCATATTCAACAGGCCAGCTTTTCTTCTATATAAATTCATACGTTTCAACCTCCGAAGAAACGACAGATAGTGACGGAAACACGCTTTATATCTATCAATACGACACCGAACGCATGAACAAGAAGATGAACACCGCTCTCACCGAGTTTGCAACATCTTATGCTTTCGACAGTGACGGAAACTTTGTCTATTTCCGTCAGGCGAACTCCGGCAGCAACGGCAGATATTCATACGAGATCACGACCGAGAGCGTAAACGACATCGTTTCTATCGAAAATCCTATTAAAATAGGCGATCAAGGAACCGCTGATTAATTCGTTTCACTTTTCCGCAGCAATAATCAACGGATTCCTAAAGCTCCGATTCATGATGATAATGCTGTCCTCGCCCACCTCAAACAGTATCATCGGTTCAGCGTTCATGCTGTTATAGCAGTTGACGTTCACGACCGACATTCCACAAATAAAACCTATAAGCAGGAGAACGCAGTAAACCACCGCAAAGCTCCTGCTTATTTTCATTTCTTTAAGTTTTTTCATAGTTTTCACGACCTTTGAGCATTATGTAAAAACAGGTTTGAAAGGCTCTTGCCGATAAGCTCGCCGCTGTAAACAGCCTCGTCAATGCTGTTTGCATGACCGCCGACCTCGATAAGTATTGAACCGTTTGTAAGATCTTGATTATAGAACCTGTCGTCAAATAAAATCGGGCGTGTTATCCCGCCGAAATCCGTTTCAAGCTGCTGCTGAAGTGCCGAAGCGAAACGGAAATTGCTCATATAATCGGGAAGTCTGCCGCTGCCGTCATCGCAGCAGCTTATTATCATGACCTGCGCTGCGCTTTTGCCGTTGATCGTTACAGTCGGGGCAATTCTTGTTCCGTCCTCACGTTCGATCGCATCACGGTGGATATCCAGCACCGCTTTTATTGTCGGATTTTCTTCAAGGATAGCCTGAACCGTTTCACGGCTGCGGTCGTATGATCCGTTATACGAGGGATAGTCGTGCTTTGTGACATCGTGAATAACGCCGATGCCGTTCTTTTCAAGCTCGGCGGCTATTGCGTCACCGACAGCCGCCATATTCTTTTCATCATCGGTAGTTCGGCTTGTGAATGAGCTGTCGTAAAAATCACGGCTGTATGGCTCATAGCTTTCGGTTTCGTGCGTATGCATGATAAGCACCTGCGGCGAACCGGTTGCCTCAACTGTAAAGTCAAAACCCTTTCTGCTCTCTTCAAGCAGCGTTTCGTTTAAAATTGAAGTACAATTCCGCACCTGACCGCCGCCGTCAAGGTTGACATAACCATCGCCATTATAAAAACCGTAGGTCATGGCTTGGATAACCCCGTCATGCGCTTCAAGCGTTTCGGGATAAGGCTCTGCGCCGACGTCATGCTCTTTCGGAACAACAATTTCCTCATTCTCTCCCGATGGGATGATAAGCTCGCCCCTTGAAAGCATAACGCTCTCATCAAGCGTTATATACGCAGGGAGTTCGGGCTTGTCCTCGATTTCCGAAGCTGTTTCGGCAGGGACTTCGGCAGAAAAATTCTCAGTCGGTTCAAAGACGTTCCCTGCCGATAGCCGTGCCGATGCAGCCGCAGCAACAAGAATAGCTTCTTGCGCACTCGGCGCAGCAGAACGCAGCGACAATATCATAAGCGGCGCAAGAGCAAAAGCTGTTCCTGCCGCCATGATATTCATTCCCAAACGCAGTTTTGATTTTCTTGAAGCAGACATCTTTACCATTCCTTTCCGAGAGTGCGATACGGATAAACTCCCTTTTTGTATTATATGAAACGTCACAACAAATAATACCTACGAAAGCGCAGCTATATCCTCAAAACTGAGCTGAGGCTGAAGCGCACGGTTCACAGCAAAAGCGATAAGCCTTGCCGCACGTTCGATAAGCTTATCAACATCACGGGGAGTTACCATCATATTCGGCAGATGCTTGTCGGGAGGATTTCCTGTGATGTTTTCCACGATAGTATGCATATCAACGACAGTAGGAACGCCAATAGCAATAACAGGAACAGCAAGCGTTGTTTCGGTAAGCTCTTTGCGGCGGTTCTGAACGCCCGATCCGGGAGAGATACCCGTGTCGGTGATCTGGATAGTCGTTCCGAGCCGTGAAACGTCCGAGCAGGCGAGAGCGTCAATTGCAATAACGAACTTCGGCTTTATCTCGGAGCAGACAGCATCAACTATCTCCGCCGCTTCGATGCCCGTCTGACCGAGTACACCCGGCGCAATTGCGGAAACCACTCCGAGCGAGGAAAGTTCATGGTCTTTCGGCAGCGAGGCTTTAAGATGCCTTGTCGCAATTATTTTTGAAACCGTCAGAGGACCGAGCGCATCAGGCGTGATGTCTGAATTTCCAAGTCCGACAACGATACCGTTCTCAATACCGCAGCCGTGACGTTTCAGAAGCGCAGTTATCTCGTCTGCAACATTCTGAGCCTGTTCCTCAAAATCGGCAGGCGCAGAGGAAAGCCTGTCCGTTTCGATAGTGATATATCGACCTTTTGATTTGCCAATTTTTAATCCTGCAAGCTCGGAAGTAACTTCGATCTCGGTAATGCTGCAGGCAGAGCTTTTCCGCAGGCGTCTGTCAATTCCTCGCGGCAGCGATTTTGCGTCCTCGTCGATCATTTCTACCGCCAGATCGGTTCGTGCTGACATAAATTATATCCCCTTTTCACTTAGTTTAAGCAATCTGCATAAACAAAGCCGATATATTTCTACAAGTTTTTTTATATTGCCTATTGAAAAAACAAATAATAAATGATAGAATAATATTTAAGCTTGTGCAGATATGTATTCGATAAGGGCAGCCGTACTGCTATATCGCATCTTTATCAATTAATCGTTAATCGGGCGAGTCATTACGCCCCCCAAAACAAATGCGAACCGTGTCACCGCATTGTTCTGATTAAGCAGGCTGCAAGCTGTCAATATTATTTGCAGAAAAATTTAATTTATCAGAGATTTTGGAGGAAAACAAAATGCCAAATATTAAATCCGCTAAGAAGAGAGTAAAAGTTATCGAAACCAAGACAATGAGAAACAAGGCTGTAAAGTCTGCTCTTAAGACATCCCTTAAGAAGGCTGACGCTGCAACTGCTGCAAAGGCTCCTGAGTCTGAGGCTGTTGTAAAGGCTGCTATCAAGGCAGTTGACCAGGCTTGCGCAAAGGGACTTATGCACAAGAACTGTGCAGCAAGAAAGAAGTCTCAGCTTGCTAAGAAGCTCAACTCCACAAAGGCATAAGTTAAAGATTTTTTGGCTGCCGCACACACTTTTATAGTGTCGTGCGGCAGTTTTTGCGTAGAGCGTAATTATTGCAGCGCTGACATCTTCCGTTAAAACTGCGCAAAATAGCCATTTTTCGACTTTTTCAAAAAAATCTCAAAAAAATTTGAAAAAATGCTTGACAACAGTATATTTGTATGATATAATAAATATCGTCGTCAGGAAAGAGTACGGCGAAAACTGAATATGCGGTAGTGCTGGAATAGGCAGACAGGCACGTTTGAGGGGCGTGTGTCTTTGACGTATGGGTTCAAGTCCCATTTACCGCACCAATCATCCACTTATTTTTAGATAAGTGGATTTTTGTTTTTATACCTATAAGCACATCATCTGAAAAGACAGCTTTGCAATTTGTATCGAAAAAACCCGATTAAATCGTCCTCTTAACATTTTATACCTAATTTGTGTAATGTGTAAAAAATGGTGCCACATGGGGAAAAATGTTTGAACAATTAATTGATAGAAAACCTATTGACAAGCTATGATTTGAGGTGTATAATAAAACCACGCTAAAACAAAGGTAAAACAAATCTGAAAGGAGAGCGCTTATTATGATGTCCATGTGTTCAATGTCTTGCAAAACAGAATATCATAAAAGCTGCTTTTGAGTTTATTAACATATTATCTGACTTAAAGCAGGTTCGCCTGCTTTTTTTAATGGGAGAGAAAACCGGATGATCGAACTTAAAAATATATCCAAGACTTACGGCAAGGGCGACAAAGCTGTTACCGCTATAAAGGAAGTCAACATCACGATAAACGACGGAGAGATATTCGGCATAATCGGTCTTTCCGGCGCAGGAAAAAGTACCCTTGTTCGATGTATAAACTTTCTTGAACGCCCTACGACCGGCGAAGTTATCATAGACGGACAGAGCCTTGGCTCGCTTTCAACTAAGCAGCTTCTTGAAGCAAGACGAAACATCGGAATGATATTTCAGGGCTTTAACCTGCTCGAACAAAGGACTGTGCTTAAGAACATCTGCTTTCCGCTTGAGATCGCAGGCGTAAAAAAAGCCGATGCTGAAAAAAGAGCAAGAGAACTTCTTGAACTCGTTTCGCTTTCCGATAAGGAAAAAAGCTATCCCTCACAGCTTTCGGGCGGTCAGAAACAGCGTGTTGCTATTGCAAGAGCGCTTGCCGCAAATCCGAAATACCTGCTCTGCGATGAAGCTACCAGCGCACTTGACCCCGACACGACTCGTTCTATCCTTGAACTTATGAAGAAGATAAACAAGGAGCTTGGCATAACGATAGTTGTCATCACTCACGAAATGAGCATTATCGACAGTATATGCGACAGAGTCGCAGTCCTCGACCAAAGCGTTGTCGCTGAAATGGGCGATGTAAAGACCGTATTTGCAAATCCGCAGTCGGATATCGCCAAGAAGCTTGTTCTTCCCGAAACAAGAGCCGTAAGTGAAATAACCGAAGGAACAAAGCTTCGCATCGTTTTCAACGGCGAAAGCTCGGGAAAGCCTGTTCTCGCAAACATTATAATGGAATGCGGTGCTGCGGTGAACATTCTTCACGCTGACACAAAGGATATAGACGGAAAAGCATACGGTCAGCTTATCATTCGTGTACCGTTAAATGCTTTTGAACGTGTAAAAGCCTATCTTGAAGCAAATAACATCGAATTTTCACAGCTTGATAACTAAGGGAGGGTTAAAAGAAATGTCAGATCTGCTTGCACAGCTTATCGAAAAGGGCGTTTTGCAGAAGGGAATATGGGAAACGATTTATTTGACGTTCATTTCCGCATTTTTCTCTTACATAATCGGACTTCCGCTCGGCGTTCTTTTAAACGTTACAAGCTCGGACGGAATAAAGCCTATACCTTGGCTGAACAGAATACTCGGATTTATAGTAAACATCTTCCGAAGCATTCCGTTCGTTATATTAATGGTCGCAATGCTTCCCGTGGCAAAGCTTATTGTCGGAACAAGCCTTGGAAACAAGGCAATGATAGTAACGCTTATCATTGCCGCTGCACCTTATGTCGCACGAATGGTTGAAAGCTCTATAAAAGAGGTTGACAAGGGCGTTATCGAAGCAGCTCAGTCAATGGGAACTTCAAATTTCAAGATAATATGCAAGGTGCTTATCCCCGAATCAAAACCGTCACTTTTGGTCGGTGCGGTGATATCACTTGTTACGATACTCGGCTACTCCGCAATGGCAGGAACCATCGGCGGCGGCGGACTCGGCACGATAGCTATCAACTACGGCTATCAGCGTTTTAACAACGATATAATATGGGTGTGCGTTGTGCTTACGATCATCATTGTTCAGCTCATTCAGGAGTTCGGCATGATGCTTGCACGCAAAACGGACAAACGTATTAATAAATAACGCAACTGCGTTTTTGAATTAAGGAGAAAATGAAAAATGGAAAAGCTTTTTGAACGCCTTTTACGGCAGAATTTCAGGAACGGTCGAATGCAGGGAACACGATGGTGTTAAATATAAGTCCATATCTGTTCATTCACCAAAAACTGAAATTCAACGTATAATAAAGGAGATAAATATTATGAAAAAGAATACTGTATTAACAAGCATTATCGCTGCATTTTCTATCGCTGCACTCGCACTCACAGGCTGCTCTTCAAGCACAGGCAGCGTTGACACCACATCCGCTGCCGATACTTCCGCAGCTGCCAACAACGAAGAAACCGCAGCAGCAGAAGCTGAAACCACAGCAGAAGATACAGCTGCAGCAGAAGATACAACAGCAGCTGACGGCGACAACATTATCAAGGTAGGCGCAACTTCCACACCTCACGGTGAGATCCTCGAATTCGTAAAAGATAAACTCGCAGAGCAGGGTTACGACCTTCAGATAACTATTTATGACGACTATGTTCTTCCGAACAAGGCTGTTGCTGACGGAGAGCTTGACGCAAACTACTTCCAGCACACACCTTACCTCAACAGCTTTAACGCTTCCAACGGCACAGACATCGTTTCCGTTGCATCTATCCACTATGAACCATTCGGACTTTATGCAAACGGCGTTTCAAGCGTTGCAGATATCCCCGAGGGCGCATCTATTGTAATTCCTGCCGATGACAGCAACGAAACAAGAGCTCTTCTCCTGCTTGCTCAGGAAGGGCTTATCACTCTCCCCGAGGGTGCAAACGCTCTTGACGGCGTGAACACGCTTGACATTGTTGACGACCACGGCTACAATATCACGACCGTTCAGGCTGACACAGTTGCAGCTCAGTTCGCAAACGGCGGCGACGGTTCTCTCGCAGTAATCAACGGCAACTACGCTCTTGCAGCAGGTCTTAAAATTGAAGAAGCTATCGCAACAGAAGACGCTTCAGGCGACGCAGCTCAGACTTACGCAAACATCATCGCAGTAAACAGAGGAAACGAAGACAGCGCTAAGATCCAGGCTCTTGTTTCAGCACTCAAAACCGAAGATGTAAAGAACTTCATCGCTGAAAACTACAACGGCGCTGTTGTAGCAATTTTCTAAGGCGCTATTTACCTAAACAGAACCTTTAAAAATATCTCTAAAACCGGAGGAAAATATGGATCTGGCATTCATTTCGCAGCATTATCCGCTTTATATCAAAGCTGCGGTGCTGACGGTCGTCATCGGCGGTATAGGCATTGTCCTTTCCGCCATTGTCGGACTGATATGTGCATTGTCAAGGTATTATAAGATACCTGTTCTGCGCACTATTGCCGTCATCTACACCGAGCTTTCGAGAAACACGCCGCTTATCGTGCAGCTGTTTTTCCTGTATTTCGGTCTGCCTAAGGCCGGGATAGTTCTATCCTCGGAAGCCTGCGGCATAATCGGACTTACATTTCTCGGCGGAAGCTATATGTCAGAATCCATCCTCAGCGGTTTTCAGAGCATCAAAAAAGGACAGATCGAATCTGCGGAAAGCCTCGGACTTACAAAGCCACAGATAATGCGCTACGTTGTCTTCCCGAGAGCTGCTGCGGCTGCAATGCCTGCAGTAAGCGCAAATATCATCTTCCTTTTGAAGGAAACCAGCGTTTTCAGCGCTGTTGCCCTTGCAGACCTTATGTATGTTGCGAAAGACCTTATCGGAATGTACTCCAGCACGACTGAATCGCTTTTCATGCTTGTCGTTGCATACCTTATCATCATTTTACCGATATCGCTGCTATGCTCGGTGCTTGAAAGGAGGCTTCGCCGTGGAGGGGCTTAAGATAATCTTTGAGGGCAACAATTTTTTAAGGCTGCTCGGCGGACTCTGGGTCACGATACGCATTGCACTTATATCAATAGGTCTTTCAATTATCCTCGGTTCGTTCCTCGGCGCCGCAATGAGAGTCAGGAACAAAGCTGTTAAAGCAGTTTGCAGAGCATATCTCGAAATAGTTCGTATAATGCCGCAGCTTGTATGGCTTTTTATCGTATTTTTCGGCATCGTCAGGACGTTCGGCATAAACCTTTCGGGCGAAACCTCGGCTATTATCGTATTTACGATATGGGGCACGGCTGAAATGGGCGACCTTGTGCGAGGCGGATTTGAAAATGTTCCCGTTCACCAGTACGAATCGTCACAAGCGCTCGGACTAACAAAGTTTCAGGCTTACATATATGTTATTTTTCCGCAGGCTATACGCTTGCTTATCCCGAATATAATCAATCTTTCGACAAGAATGATAAAAACCACAGCTCTTGTATCCCTTATCGGCGTTACAGAGGTACTTAAAGTCGGCAAGCAGATAATTGACGCTAACCGCTTTGAAGCGCCGAACGCTGCACTTTGGGTATATGGCACGATATTCTTAATGTATTTTCTGGTATGCTTCCCACTTTCGATGCTTTCAACGGCTATCGAAAAGAAACAGAAAAAGCTTTCGGCTTAAGTTTACTTAAGCATCTTAAGCTTGCTTAAGCATCATAAGGAGTTGGCACAATGGCGGAAAAGATAATCGAGGTAAAAAATCTGCATAAGCGGTTCGGCGATAACGTTATACTGGGTGACCTTTCAATATCGGTCGAAAAGGGCGAAGTCGTTGTTCTTATAGGCCCTTCGGGCTGCGGCAAAAGTACGCTGCTGCGATGTCTGAACGGACTTGAACCTATACAGAGCGGAAGCGTTACGCTTCACGGCGAGCCCGTACTTTACGGCAAAAAAAGCCTTACAAAAATACGTCAGAGGATAGGAATGGTCTTTCAGAGCTACGACCTTTTTCCTCACATGACGGTAGCTCAGAATATTGCACTTGCACCGCTTAAAGTGCAGAAGCGTGATAAAAAAGAAGTCGAAGAGGAAACACTGGGGCTGCTTGAAAGAGTAGGACTTTCGGGGAAAGCAGATTCCTACCCGAATGAGCTTTCGGGCGGACAGAAGCAGCGTGCGGCTATCGTCCGCAGCCTTATCATTCACCCTGATATTATCCTTCTTGACGAGATCACGGCGGCACTTGACCCCGAAATGGTGCATGAGGTGCTTAAAGTTGTGCTTGACCTTGCAAAAAGCGGCACGACAATGATGATAGTCACACATGAAATGGCATTCGCCAAAGCAGTTGCAGACAGGATCCTGTTCCTTGACGGCGGCGAGATAGTCGAAGAGGGCAAGCCTGACGAATTCTTTGACGCCCCCAAGACAGAAAGAGCAAAACAATTCCTGAAAACATTCACATATTCAGATTAACGGAGGAAAACAAAATGAAAAAATTCAGCTTTAAGAAAATTCTTGCAGCAATATCCGCAGCAGCTATCGCATTATCCTTCACAGCTTGCGGAAACACCGATGCAAACGCAGACAGCACGGCATCAGACGGAAAGGTTTACCGTACAGTTGACGAGATAAAAGAAAGCGGTACACTAAAGATCGGCGTTTTCTCCGATAAGAACCCGTTCGGCTATGTTGACAACAACGGCGAATATCAGGGCTATGACGTTTATTTCGCAAAAAGACTCGCAGAAGACCTTGGCACAGAGCTTGAACTCGTTTCGGTTGAAGCTGCAAACAGAGCAGAGTACCTTATCACAGGCAAGGTCGATATTATCCTTGCAAACTTCACAGTAACTCCCGAAAGAGCAGAAAAAGTTGATTTTGCACTTCCTTATATGAAAGTTGCACTCGGCGTTGTATCTCCCGAAAGCGCACCGATAAACTCCGAAGCAGACCTTGAAAACAAGAAGCTTATCGTTGTAAAGGGCACAACAGCAGAACAGTATTTCACCGAGAACACATATAACGGACTTGAACTTGTGAAGTTCGATGAATATAACGAAGCATATTCCGCACTTCAGGACGGCAGAGGTGACGCATTCTCGACCGATAATACAGAAGTCCTCGCATGGGCAATGCAGAATCCCGGCTTCACAGTCGGAATCGAAACACTCGGCAGCCTTGATACGATCGCACCTGCAGTAACAAAGGGAAATGAAACACTTTTGCAGTTTATCAACGACGATATCAAAGCACTTGCACAGGAGAATTTCTTCCATAACGACTATGACGCAACGCTTGCAAGCGTATACGGCACAGCAGTCGATAA
>JBJEQL010000074.1:0-4736 GCA_051881735.1 Oscillospiraceae bacterium | reverse complement strand
AAACATACTAAGTATATCATATTAGTGTGATATGGTTATTTTATCATATAATTCCATTATTGTCAAGAGTATACATTCCCGATAAAGTGAATTGCGCAATGTGTTGTTTTTACACTATATCCAATAAACTAAGTATAAAACTTGCATATTTTGTATCATTTGATAATCCAATTATTTTTATGAAAATATCTAAAAAAATGTCTGGATATATGCAACAATTCAAATCATAAAATCATCTTTTTATTTATTGAAATCTAACATTTTATGTTCAATATGAGCGTAATTTATATTTTTTGACAACATAAATTTTTTCAAATACAATAATAGACATAAACTATGGGTCTTACCCGTCAATGTTGAATGAAAGGAACATCGAAAATATGTCAAACGAAAGATACGAACTTAATAAAAACCTTGCACAGATGCTCAAAGGCGGAGTTATAATGGACGTAACCACTCCCGAGCAGGCAAAGATAGCAGAGGCAGCAGGTGCCTGCGCTGTAATGGCGCTTGAAAGAATACCTGCTGATATAAGAGCCGCAGGCGGCGTGTCAAGAATGAGCGACCCGAAGATGATAAAGGGAATACAGAATGCTGTTTCGATTCCCGTAATGGCAAAATGCCGTATCGGTCATTTTGCAGAAGCGCAGATATTGCAGGCAATAGAGATAGATTATATTGATGAATCCGAGGTTCTTTCACCTGCGGATGACAAGTACCATATCAACAAGCGTGAGTTTGATGTGCCGTTTGTATGCGGTGCAAAGGACCTTGGCGAAGCTCTCCGCCGCATAAATGAGGGTGCTTCCATGATAAGAACAAAGGGCGAACCGGGTACGGGCGACGTTGTTCAGGCTGTACGTCACATGAGAATGATGCAGAGCGAGATACGCAGACTCACATCAATGTCAAAGGACGAGCTTTTTGAAGCTGCAAAGGAGCTTCGTGTTCCCTTTGACCTTGTTGAATATGTTGCGGAAAACGGAAAGCTTCCCGTTGTAAATTTTGCAGCAGGCGGCGTTGCAACTCCTGCGGACGCAGCACTTATGATGCAGCTTGGCGCAGAGGGCGTATTTGTTGGTTCGGGAATATTCAAGTCGGGCAACCCCGAAAAGCGCGCAGCGTCTATCGTAAAGGCTGTAACGAACTTCAATGACGCAAAACTGCTTGCAGAGCTTTCCGAAGACCTCGGAGAAGCTATGGTAGGCATAAATGAGCAGGAGATCGCACTTCTCATGGCAGAAAGAGGCAAGTAATGAGCAAGCCTGTTATCGGTGTACTTGCATTGCAGGGCGCATTTATCGAGCATGAAAAGATCCTTGCAAGGCTTGGAGCGGAATGCTTTGAGATACGTCAGCTGCCTGATATTGACCGCAGCTTTGACGGGCTTATCATTCCCGGCGGCGAAAGCACGGTTCAGAAAAAGCTGCTTCATGAGCTTGGTCTGTTTGAGCCTCTTAAAAGACTTATACAAAACGGTCTGCCCGTTTTCGGAACCTGCGCAGGAATGATACTGCTTGCCGAAAAGATCGACGGCGGCGAAGAACCCTGCTTCGGAACAATGCCGTTTACCGTTAAAAGAAATGCCTACGGCAGACAGCTTGGCAGCTTTTTTACCGAATCGGATTTCGCAGGAAGAACTATCCCCATGACCTTTATTCGTGCGCCCTATGTCAGCGACGCAGGAGATACGGAGATATTATCCGAAGTCGGCGGAAAGATTGTGGCTGTGAAATACAACAATCAGCTTGCCGCTGCATTTCACCCCGAACTTAATGATGATACTTTTGTACATGAGTATTTTTTGAATTTGATAAAATAAATAGCAGGACCCGATACAATGCGATTGTGTATCGGGTCCTTTTAAAAACATCAGCTGCTCTGTTATGATTCATAAAGCTCTTTTCTGCGCAGCGAGGTATATGGTTTAACAGAACGCACTTGCGCCGTATCCGAAAGTGAAATATCGGTCATAAAAAGTCCTTCCGAATCATCGGCAAGCAAAACCGTATTTCCGTTGTGATCGGCAACAATTGATTCGCCCGAAAACTCCATTTTATCTTCAACGCCCACCCTATTGCACATAGCAATATTTACGCTGTTCTGATATGCCTGTACCTTTATTTCCCATATAAACATTTCAGACGGCTCGGATTTTGTATTTGCTGTGGGAATGATGATAAGATCGGCGCCTTTTAGAGCCTGCGTTCGTATGCTTTCGGGATAATGCCTGTCAAAGCAGACAACAATGCCTATCTTTCCGAATTTGGTATCAAATACCCGAAAGCCCTCCTCCGAGGGAGTATAATAGTCCTGCTCATAAAAATTCTCGCATTGCGCTATGTGAACCATTTTCTGCCTGCCGATTATTTCGCCTTTATCATCTATCAGCAGACTCATATCGTAGTTTCTGCCGTTTTCGCTTATATAAAAATTGGGTGCGGCATAGATCTTTGATTCCCTGCAAAGTGTGCGAATTTCCTTAACATACCTGCTGTCCTCCGTTATGAGATATTCGGCAGCGTCTTTGCCCTTATACTGAGCAAAAAATGGTGACAGCTGCACCTCCGGAAAACAGATAATATCAGCACCGTTTTCCGCAGCGCTGCGGATAAGCTCAAGTGATTTGTTTAGGTTTTCGTCCATATCCGAGGACATTTTCATTTGTGCAAGCGCAATTTTCATATTGACCACCTTTCGGGATTTCACCATTTATTAAGAAAGCCTCGTATATATTACTGCAAAGCTCTTCCCCTTCTTGATATCCTTGATCTCTATCTTATCGAAACCTGCTTTTTTGCCAAGTTCAATAAGTTCTTCCTGCTCAAATTTTTTATAACCGATCTTTGTATATCTTATCGTATCAAGATATTCTTTGGAATACACAACATTGTAAAAAGAGCAGCCCTGCTTTAAGGTTCTTCTTATTTCCGATAATCCTTTGACCGTATCAGACCAAAAATAAATTGTATTTATCGAAGTCACCGCCGAAAAAATTTCATCTTCATAAGGAAGAGCACAGCAATCCCCGACCTGTAAATGCAGCTGACCTGCTTCGTGTGCTTTTTTGTTTCGCTTTATTGCCATTTCCTTTGCATCGTCGGAGATGTCGATGCCATACATATCAACAGCCTTTTTCTTGTAGATCAATTCAAGAAGATGTCCGTTGCCGTACCCGATATCAAGAACTTTTTCATTCGTTCCAATATCGACGAGCGAAGCAGCTTTTTTGTACATCGAATCATTCAAAACATTTTGAATGATACATATTATTTTTCCGACAAATCCATGCGGATTTTTAAACTGTGAACTGATATATTCCGTAAATTTATCCATAGATTTTTACTCTCTTTCTATTTCTATGTCAGATATGATTTGTACAAGTTGTGTTCGGTTCTGCATTAAATTTTATACCCGTCAAGGAAACTATGTGTGCCGAGATCGTCCTTATAGGCAATGACCGTTTTAAGGTTGACATTTTCAACGCTTCGGAAAATGTTCATTTCCACCTGCGGATTGACCTTTTTCATCTCGGCAATAAGACGTTTTACCTCCTGCCGCTTTGAACCTGTATTCGTGGGTGTGCAGGTGGTGCAGGTATCGGTAAATTTGCAGGCACATTGGATAAAATGCAGATCGTTATAGTCACGCCAATGCTTGATCTCGTCCTCACGGATAAGATACATGGGGCGGATAAGCTCCATTCCCTCAAAATTTGTGCTGTGGAGCTTTGGCATCATAGTCTGTACCTGACCGCCGTATAACATTCCCATTAAGATAGTTTCGATAACATCGTCAAAATGATGTCCAAGGGCGATTTTATTGCAGCCGAGTTCTTTTGCCTTGCTGTAAAGATGCCCTCTTCTCATTCTGGCGCAAAGATAACAGGGGGACTTTTCCACGTTGTAAACAGCTTCAAAAATATCCGATTCAAATATAGTCAGAGGAATTGACATAGCTTCGGCGTTTTTCTCGATAATGCTGCGGTTTTCGGGACTATACCCCGGGTCCATTACGAGAAAAACAAGCTCAAACGGAAATTTATCGTGCCTTTTCAGCTCCTGAAAAAGCTTTGCCATAAGCATTGAATCCTTGCCGCCGGAAATGCAGACAGCGATTTTATCTCCGGGGCTTACAAGGTCGTAAGTGGTAATAGCTCTTGCAAATTTGCTCCATATAGTCCTGCCGAATTTTTTTCGTATGCTTTGCTCTACGGTTCCCGTAATTTCGGCGTTTTCGAGTTTTGAACGCAGCCATTCGCAGTAGCCGCCTGTCAGATTATACGCTTCAAAACCTTGTTCGCACAGTTCATCAGCTATATCACGGCTAATTAAGCCGCTTTTGCAGCATATTATCAGCTTTTTGTCTTTCGGCAGAGCGGATATGTTATCCTCAAGGCTTTTCTGCGGTATGTTGACTGCTCTGTCAATATGTCCGTACCCGAAAGCGTATTCGTCCCTTATATCTATGAGAATAAAGCTGTCCTGCGGCAGTTTTTTAATTTCTGCAGCGGTTATTTCACTATTCATTTTACGGTTGCTCCTTTATAGCTTTACAATACATCCATTATATCATAAATATCCTACTTTGTCTATATGTGTTGTATTCAAACTATTGACAAATTCAAACACTATGTTGGTATACATTGCAAATAATTAGGGCAAGATTTTTACAAAACAGCTTATACTAAACACCATTTAAAATATGAAAAAAATCAAGCCGACAATCTCGTAACT
>JBJEQL010000073.1:0-4744 GCA_051881735.1 Oscillospiraceae bacterium | reverse complement strand
CACCCTTGCCGAACTGTTTCGATACATTTTTTACATCTATGATTGGCATATCTGTTACTCCTTTATCATTCATATTTGAGCTGTTCGGAAAGTTTCATTTTTCTCAACGACTTGTATGGGAACAATACCGTAAATGAGAATACTATCAGCAGGATGACCGTAAGTCCCAGCAGCTCGGGAATATCAAATACAAGCGGCAGTTCAGTTCCGATGCTGTACATTATTGATTTTATCGGCAGCGAAAGCAACATTCCGAGCGGCACGGAAACGATTATAGGCAGTATGCTTGAAATGATCGTTTCGATAAGGAGCATTCTTTTCAGCTTGCTTCTATCCATTGCGACTGACATCAGGACAGCATTTTCACGCTTTCTGCTTTCAAAACCGATAAGCTGATTGCTTACAACGCCGACAAATGTGAGAGCAAGTCCGATAAATCCGAGCATTTTTATCATTGCGGTTTCGCTTGCGTTCTCTTTTTGCGTCTGTTCAACATAAGCGGTATATGTCTTTACCTCGTCTGTCGTTCCCGAGGAATACTTGCTTATAGAATCAACAAGCTTATCGGCATATCCCTCTTCACAGCGGATAAGTATATACATAGGTACATCGGAATTACAAGCAATATAGTTTTCACGGCTGAGCATTACACCCTTGCCTGTCGGGTCGAAGTGAACTGTATTGATATATCCCGAAAGCTTAAGCGTCAGTTTGCGTGGGATAAAGCTGTTGGTATTGACGTTAAGCTCAACGGTATCTCCGATCGCTATTCCTGTTTCGTCTGCAAAAGTCTTGCTGCAGTAGAATTCATCGTCACCAACCGCAGTTTCGGGCATTCCTTCAACAGCGCTGAACTGTCTTGCGCCGTTCGCAGGATCATAGTCATCACCGAAAACCGCAATATTCTTCATCTCTTTGCCGTTGACTTCCAAATATGAATACGGCATATAATAAACATTTTCAGATGAGGTAACGCCTTCAAGGTCGTCAATATAATCGTAAAGGAAATCCTCTTTGCTTGTTCCTAACATCACAACATCGGTATCAAAGGTTTCACCCGAAAAAAGTCCATAGAGCGAATCTGAGAAAATGAAAAGCAGCATACACACGCTTGACGCAGCGGCAATAAGCGCACCGCTTGCGATCGTACTCTTTTTGGTGCCTGCTTCTGCTGCGGCAAGTCTTGCAACAGGCATTCCCGATTTTTCAAAAACAGCTTCAAACAGTCTTGCACCATATACCGAAACATAAGGGAACATCAGATATATACCCAATACCAGTGCAACAAAGCATACAATTGATGCTGCTGCGCTGTTTTTTACAAAAGCAAGCACTATTCCGGCAGCAAGAGCAGTTGTTCCGATAATGGTTTTGACCTTGGAAAATCTGAATTCGGTATCTTTATTAAGGAAAATAATATCACGGATCGCTGTGCGGCTCGCTGCAATTATCTCCTTTATGGTGCAGGCGCTTTCAAGTACCGCAGCACCGATTATAACAGCGATCTTTACGCCTATGCTCATAGTTCCGAAATCAAGCGAATCGGTATCGCTGACGAACATTACGTTCAGAAAAGGCTCTCTGATAGCTTCATAAACAATTATTCCGGGAATGCTTCCCATAAGCGCATAGAGTATGTTTTCAAGCATAAGAATAAAAGCTGTCATGCTCTGGGAAATCCCAAGGCTGCGCAGAGTTCCGACAACAGCCATTCTCTCGCTCATTATTCTTTCGGCGACCGTCACCGTAATGATGATAACGACCAGCAGACACACCGCAAACATTGTGTAGAAAAGGCTTGAAATCTGATTGACTGCCTCGTCAATATCCTCGTTATATCTTATATTAAAGACTTCGGCTTCGGGATAATGCTCTTTGAGGTATTCCTCGGCTATATCGGCGTCCTTGTCGTCTATAAAGTCGATAAACGCTTCAAGATAGGGCGTTTCTCCGTAGGTAAGCCTTTCCATACCCTCGGGACTGATTATGCAGATATCTCTGCCGGTGATGAAACCGCCTCTTTCCACAAGCTGCTTTATGGTGAACTCCTGCTTTTCACCAAGGTTATCATAGAATTCTATGGTATCCCCCACCGAATATCCAAGAAGTTCCGCAAGCTCGATAGTCATAGCGGTTTCATTTTCTGTAAGGTCAAGTTCAGTCAGCAGCACCTGCATTTCATACGCTTTTTTCAGATCTGTACAAAATATGGATACATCAGTTTCAACTGCAAAACTATACATCTGCGGATCACGGCGATAGAACGGCGTTGCGGCAGATGAAAGCAGCAGATAACGATTTTCGGGCAGTTCTTCAAAAATCTCTTCGTCAATGCTTGTGAGATTTATAAACTCAATATCCGTGCTGCCTGCAAGGTCGGTGAAATAATTTGAAAAAAGTCTTCTGACGCTGCCCGTCATATCAAGGCAGAGCGATGCGGAGATCGAACAGAGAAATATGCAGAATACCAGCAGAAAGGTTCTTCCCGGACGCTTGAAAATATTTTTTAACGTATGCTTTAAAACAATTCCCATATCAGTTTATCCCCCTTTCTCACCATCTGCTCACTCTGTTCTCGGGAGCGATATACATTCCATCACCCTCTTTGACGTCATAAAGCCTGTAAAAATCATCGCAGGCAGAAACAACTGCGTTTACTCTTACTGTCGCAGGACTATGTACGTCATATCTAAGACATTCAAGGGCAAAAATATCATTTTCGAGAGAACACCACAATGATGCATAGCTTTCAAGCACTTCTTTTTTCTCGGAATCGTCTGTAAACACCGACATAACACACTCCACGCCGCCGAGATCCGCAAAATTCTCGCCAAGAGTAAGCTCTCCGTCAACGTGGTAAACATCTATAATGGTGAATTTATCGTAATAATCCTCGGTAAGCCGCATTTTTTCCTCAAAAGCAAGTCTGTCAGCTTCCGAGATCCATTCGGGGTCATAGTTTCCGTCTGCGTCAAAAGCGATACAGTTTGAATCGAACGCATGGGACATCTCGTGAGCTATGACCGTGCCGAGAGAGCCGTAATTCTCCGCTTCCGTACGCTCAATATCAAAAAACGGCGGAAGAGTGATACCCATTGGTATAGTTATAGTGTTGTTTGTATCATAGCAGGCGTTTACGGTCTGCGGCGGCATTCCCACAATATCGGAGCTGTACGCATCTCCTATATGTGAAAGATTTTCCTTTGCCTTATCTGCACTGAAATTTATAATTGTCTGCAGCAGGTCGCTTCCGATAAGGCTTGCTCTTTTCGAATTGTCGTCATCATATATCGGAGCACCGATAACGAACTTAAGATTTCCAAGCTTTTTCTGCAGTAATGTGCGTGTGCTTTCGGAAAGCCACTCTGCATTTCCGATAAGGTCATAATAGGAAACACGCAGATCCTCGCACATCTTTTCAACAGCTTCAAGGACCGCTTCATCGGTGTATCGTTTTGCATAAGCTTCGCCGATGATATCGGAGAACCGCATATTCATCTGATCAATAATGATTTTTTCACGTCCGGCTTTCGGCATCGAGTAATATTTGTCACGCAGATGCTTCATACTGTCGGGAAGATAATATCCATACTGCGCAGTAAAGCAAGCTTTCGCATAATCCTTCAAAGCAGTAAGATTTTTCTCGTCAAGCACACCGTTTACAGCTTCAAGCTGTCCTTTATCCGTAGTATAATAAACATCGGGGAGTTTTTCGGCACCCATAGCTTTAACATATTCCGAAAAATCAAAGCTTGTGAAGATCCCGTTCATCTCTTCGGCTGTGATCGCTGTAATGTACTTAATGGGCATAGGATCTTTCAATACCTCAATATCGGTACCGAATGCCATATCCATTACAATATTGACCATATCCTCGGCACGTTCCTCTGTTATATCCGCATCAACGCCTGTCGCTTTCAGAAAGCTTTCGTTAAACGATTTTACCGATAAAGCCGTGCCTGTATTAGTTGTAATATCTTCAAAGCTGTATGAACCATATACAGCAGAAATTCCCGATACATACACGCCGTAATTCTTTGCGTCCAGTCTGTTCATGTCGGCATAAACATCGAACAGAACGCTTACTCCGTAATCACGGTACAGTTCAGCGCACACCGTCATTAATCCGCTTATGTTCTGCACCTCGTCTATCTTGGAATAAACTGCCGAAAATGTTTCTTCCGAACTGTCGCAGGTGTTTTCAAATTCATTGTATTTAGCGTAGATATCATGGATAAGCTGTTCGCAGCTTCCTGCAGGAAACGTTTCATTACTCTCGCCGATCTCCTTTATCATTGACTTCAAACGCTCATCAATGATATCCTGAGTTTCGTCAAATGAACCATTAGACGATTTACCGAAGCCGATCTCCATAGAATCCAGTCTGTCCAAGTTTACATATCCATAGAAATCATCTTGAGCGTTAAGTTCTGTGATCGGTGTTTCGGCTGCGCTTGTCTGACTTGAAGTATTCTCGTCTGCAGGTTCTTCCGTAACAGCAGCACATCCGCCAAGCAGCGACAACGCTATCAAAGCCGCAAGAACTGCATTACATTTGCGAAGCTTGATCTTATCTGTCAAAATGTTTTCTCTCCTTTTATTGTTTTTTTAAAACAATTTGTTTCAAAATTTTTACCAATAATATTATAACATTTAATCTTGAATTGTCAATATACGTGCATATTATTTACACGGTATTTTAACGAGTGAATTATTCTTCTCCAAAATATTAACAAACTATTGT
>JBJEQL010000072.1:0-4747 GCA_051881735.1 Oscillospiraceae bacterium | reverse complement strand
CTTGCCGCCCGTTAGTGGCGGCAAAAGCAGACATTAATCAGGTAGTACGGCACAAATCTTTGATTTGTGCCGCTGAAAATCCTGTTTTACAGGATTTTCAGCCAATAACTGCCCTAAGGGCAGTTATTGAGTACGCACTAAATAAAAACAGCGGCTGCCGTTTGTATATGGCAGCCACTGTTTATAGTTTTCCTTTTATCTTATCAAGAGAATACTTTTCAAGCCGTGAAACCTGAGCCTGCGATATTCCGATCTCTTTGGCAACTTCGACCTGCGTTTTTCCAAGCGCAAATCTAAGATAAAGAATATTCTTCTCACGGTTTTCGAGTGATGATATCGCTTCCTTGAGCGATATTTCATCTATCCAGCTCGAATCATCGCTTTTGTCGCCGATCTGGTCAAGAACATAAAGCGTATCGCCCGAATCGGAAAAAACAGGCTCATAAAGCGAAACAGGGTCGGAAACGCTTTCCAACGCAGTAACAATTTCACTTTCTTTTACGCCGATCAGTTTGGCAAGCTCTGTCAAGGACGGCTCTTTTTTATGCTCAACAATATATTGTTCCTTTGCCTGCATTGCCTTGTAGGCAATATCCCTCAGCGAACGGCTTACTCTGATAGGGCCGTTGTCACGGATATAACGCCTTACTTCTCCCGAGATCATAGGAACGGCGTATGTGCTGAACCGAACATCAAGGTCGGTATTGAAATTATCAATTGCTTTCATAAGTCCGATGCATCCGACCTGAAAAAGATCATCGGGATTTTCATTTCTGCCCGAGAATTTTTGTATCACGCTTAAAACAAGCCGAAGGTTTCCGTTTATAAGCTGCTTACGGGCATTTTTATCACCGGCTTTGTATTTTTTCAGCAGTTCCATTTTTTCGGATTCTTTAAGCACTTTAAGTTTGGAAGTATCAACGCCGCAGATTTCAACTTTATTATAATACATAAGAATTACTCCCGGACAGTAATTAGATTTTCTATACTAATTATTGCCGTGAGTAAAATTTCTTATTCAAACAATTTTTTCCAGTTTAAAAAACACCATTTAATATATAATGCTTTCAAGCTCTTTTTTAAGCTTTTTTATGATACGTTTTTCAAGCCGTGAAATATAAGACTGTGATATTCCGATAGTGTCAGCAACCTCTTTTTGCGTCATTTCCCGTCCCGTATTGATTCCGAAACGCATTTTCATTATCTCACGTTCACGCTCGGGCAAACGTTCCAATGCTTCAAGAAGAACGCTTTTCTCTGCTTCATTTTCTATCCCACCGTTTACAATATTTTCATCTGTTCCGAGAATATCCGACAAAAGCAGTTCGTTTCCGTCCCAGTCGATGTTTAAAGGCTCGTCAAAAGAAAGTTCGTTTTTATACTGCGCAGACTTCCTGAGAAACATAAGGATCTCATTTTCAATGCAGCGTGATGCGTATGTTGCAAGTTTGATATTTTTGCTCGGACAGAATGTGTTTACAGCTTTTATCAAACCAATAGTACCGATCGAAACAAGATCTTCAATGCCTATTCCGGTCGACTCAAATTTCTTCGCAATGTAAACCACAAGCCGCAGGTTATGTGTTATCAAAAGCTGTCTTGCCTGTGTTTCATCTGTTTCAAGCATTTTGAAAGCTTTCTCTTCCTGCTCACGGGAGAGCGGAGGTGGGAGAGTTTCCGAACCGTTTATGTAAAAAACATCGTTTTTTTTACGTTTGAAAATTCCCTTTATTTTTTCAAACAGCGCTGCAAGTGTCATTTTTATTCGATCCTTTCTTGTGATTATATTATGATTTTGGGATTAAAAATTGCATGATCAAGCTCTCGTTCAACGATTCCGACATAAGCTTCCGTGTATTTGATCTTTCCGGTTTCATTGTTTTTTATGTAAATTCCTGTCGGACGGAAAGAGGGGATAAGTCCGCTTGAATCAATCGTGGAAAAGGGGATAACTCGCCATTTCTGATATACTCCTTCGGAAACTTTTAGAGCCATAGCTCCAACAAGCTCCTTTTCTTCAAAAAGCGGTTTAATGCTTGATTTGCTGCAGATGATCACAGGTTTTCCGGTAAAAGAATCCGACAAATTGTTGCAGCTGTCGCAGACAGCTTTAAGCGATATCTGTTTTTCGCCGTTAATGATTATTATGCTGTAATCACCGTCAAACTCATTGCTTCGGTCAATAAACCGTCTGAATAACGTAAGTGCCGCATAAGCTATTACAGTTGAGATGACAAGCGTTAAAAGTGAGATGTTAATATAAAGCATTGAATTATGAAAAACCATTCGGTCACCGTTGTCCAGCAGCGAAAATGCATATTCTGTTCCGGCAAATAAAAAGCTTATAAAGAAAAAAATCAGACCTATCTTGTATAGTTCTCCGTTTTTTCTTCCGTTGAAAGCTATAATGACCATTATAGCCGCAGAAATCATTCTCACAAGCAGCAGCGAAAAGGTGTTGAGTTCAGGAAGAAGGATCACAAGTGAAAAAAGGCTTCCTGCAAGTGCTGCGAGAACACATTTGCTGTTTCTAACTGCATTATGTGTAAGCTTTGCTGTTGCTTTAAGCAGAAAAAAATTTGAATATATGTTTGTTATGATAAGAATATCAGCATAAATATACATAATTGCTCCTTAACCTTGTCTGAATTAATTATAAGTATTATCATTACAAAAAACTGTCGATTAAGGTGCAAATTCTAAATTCGTCAATATAAATAAAAAAGTCCTCCGAAATTCATCGGAGGACAAGCTAATTTTATGTAATATTTTATGAAAGAAGATTGACAAGATAATCAATAAGATCTTTGATCTGCGGCTTGGAGAACTGAGCGTCCGCACCGACTGACTTTCCCTTGGCGATCATCTGTTCGTTGATAAGAGAGGAGAACAGCAGAACAGGGATTTTTTTGAGAACAGCATCATCTTTAATGAGCTTTGTAAGTCTGTGACCATCCATTTTAGGCATTTCAATATCGCTGATAACACAAGCGATCTCGTTGGTGATGTTGTCACCTGCACTGCGGTGCGAAAGAACATAGTCCCAAGCGTCCTGACCGTTTGAGAAGGATTCAATGTTGGTAAATCCGATATGTTCAAGGGATTCGGTGATCATTTTGTTGAGGAACTTGGAATCATCAGCAACAACAAGCTTCTTTTTAGCCATTGCACCGGTTGCATGACCTATATTGTCGATTCCGGTGGTGTCAAGACCTGCTTCTTTGTTAAGCTTGGAAACAATTTTCTCAAAATCAAGGATAATGATTATATTGCCGTTGAGCTTTACAACACCGGTTGCAAGCCCTGCTGCATTATCATCGCTTCCTCCTGATGTGATAGACGGGGGATCGGAAATATCAGACCATGAAATTCTCTGGATACCTTTTACACGGCTGACATGGAATGCAACCTGAATACGGTTGAATTCGCTTATGATAAAAATATCCTTGCCTGTATTATGATAGGGTTTATTTACAACTTTATGCAGATCGATAACAGAAATAAGCTTATCACGGGGAATAAATACTCCCTCAACTTCTTCGGGAGAGTTTGGAACAGGAGTGACCTCCTGATTGATCATGATCTCGACAACTTTAGAAATATTGATACCAAATGTACTGTCGCCGACTTCAAATTCAAGAAGCTGAAGTTCGTTAGTGCCGCTTTCAAGAAGAATATTTGTGTCCATAATAAACACTCCTTTTAGGTTGTTGTAACTATTATACAACAATTTTAGTATAATTGCAATAGTTTTTTAGATTTTTGTATGAAAAATTTCTTTTTTATTACATTTTACCGCTTATTCGTTTGATTTGTCGTATATCTTCACCAACAAGGCATAGAGTGGAAAATTCCCCGAATATCCTTGAGATAATACGTTCATTGTATTTTTTCTGTAATTCCGCAGCGGAAAGATTGGTGCTGATAATAGTCGGCAAACCGAGGTTAATCCTGCTGTTTATGATGTTGTATGTTACAGATTCATAAAACTGAGAGGAAAATTCCGAACCAAGGTCATCGAGTACAAGCAGGTCGGCATTTATGAGCAGATTAATCGTATCCATGTTTTCTTCTTCGGAAACCTTGCCGAAATGTTCACGCTCAATTATTGAAAGCAGGTTTACAATAGAGCCGTATGCAGCGTTGAAACCTTTTTCCGCAGCAGTCTTAGCAATTGAAAGCGAAAGGTGAGTCTTTCCAACGCCTGTTTTGCCATACATAAGCAGACTTTCTGACGTCAAGGAAAAATTATCGGCATATTCCTTGCAGAAATCGTATATCCTTGTCATTATTTCATAGCAGTCGTCACCGTCAGCGTCTTTTTTGTTTCGATAGTATTCAAGCGAAAAATGATTGAAATCGCATTCGGGAAGATTGGCTTGTTCATTTAGCTTTTCAATACTGTATTTTTTTAGAAGATTGAGAAGGCAGGAACATCTTCCGCTGCCAACATAACCTCTGTCCTCGCATTTTTCACAGAAATATTTTGTTTGGAGATAATCAGCAGGGTAGCCGTGCGCAATTAATAGACTGTCAATAAGGTTCTGAGCCTGAAGATTTTTTTCTTTTATCTCGGCAATACATTCTTTTATATTGCTTTTTTTGGCAATAACAAGTTTAGAAATATCAACTATTGTTTTTGAAAGCTGAGTATTGATCTCACGGATCTCGGGGATCTCTTTTTCTATCTGAATTAATGATTAATGATTAATGATTAATGATTAATGATTAATGATTAATGATTAAT
>JBJEQL010000071.1:0-4752 GCA_051881735.1 Oscillospiraceae bacterium | reverse complement strand
AATTCCAAATCGTTCTATAGACAAAGCCGACAGATAGAATAATCCAAGTCAAGGATGACGACCGCAGGAAGGCTTTATGCCTTTCAAGGGAGTCAGACGCAGAGTTGGATTATTATAGCCAAAGATTTGTCTATAGGTTGATTTGGAATAAGTATTATATCTGACCGTTGGAAGGTCGTGTTTTGCAAAAATTTATGTAGGGGACGGGTTTCCCGTCCCGTCAGCTTGTTGAAAAAGTGGTTCAGCAGAAAAAGCTGCAGAATTACCTAAACTTTTGCTTGGCTTAGTCCCCGACAAGTGTCTGCTATGCAATAATTACGCATTACGAATTCCGCATAAAAAAACGCCCTATGAATAGGCTCATAGGACGTTTTCTGATGTATTGTGATTATGCTTCAGTCGCTGCGCCAACAGGACAGGTACCTGCACAAGCTCCGCAGTCGATGCAAGCATCAGCGTCGATAACGTATTTGCCATCGCCTTCCTTGATTGCACCAACAGGACAGCCGTCTGCGCAAGCGCCGCACATGATGCATTCATCTGAAATTTTGTATGCCATAGTATGACACCTCCAATAAGTATTAGGGTTTACCCTCATTCGTCATTATAACATATCTATTGTCAAATTGCAAGATATATTTTGTAATTTATATAAAATTTAAAATATTTTCGATTAGGACTTGAAATAGTCATCAAAATCAAGTAAAATAGAATTAGTTGATTATTTTTGAAGGAGGATTAGCTGTGTTCACGAGATTTTCGTCCGCTTTTGTATATCAGAATGAGCTGTCCTCATACAGTCATACTATATCTATACGCTGATCATGCTGTGAAAATTCTTTTCGCAGCTTTTATATTTTACAGGAGGGTTTTTATGAAAAAGGTTGCTATTATTATGGGCAGCGACAGCGATCTGCCCGTTGTCAAAAAGGCGATCGATGAGCTGAAAGCTTACGGCGTGCCTTATGAATGTCATGTTATGTCCGCTCACCGTTCTCCGCAGCTTGCCTGTGAATTTGCTTCAAATGCAAAAGCTAACGGTTTCGGTGTAATTATCTGTGCTGCAGGTATGGCGGCTCACCTTGCAGGAGTTGTTGCAGGTCATACGACTCTTCCTGTTATCGGTATTCCGTGTAAATCCGCCGTTCTTGACGGTATGGACGCTCTTCTTGCTACTGTCATGATGCCGAGCGGTATCCCTGTTGCAACCGTTGCAGTAGACGGCGCTAAGAATGCGGCTATTCTCGCTGTTCAAATGCTCGCTCTTTCGGACGATACGCTTGCAGAAAAGCTTGAAAAGGCTAAAATCGAAATGCTTGAAGGCGTAAAGGCGAAGGACGAAAAGCTCCAGCGTGAACTTAACTCTTTGTAATTAATTTTTGGAGGAATAAATTATGGAAAACATTGTCAAAGCAGAACAGCTCTATGAGGGCAAAGCAAAAAAAGTATACGCAACTAACGACCCTGATTACGTTATCGTTGATTACAAGGACGATGCGACCGCTTTCAACGGCGAAAAGAAGGGTACGATCAGAGGCAAGGGCGTTGTCAATAACAAGATGACAAACTTCATGTTCAAGCAGCTTGAAGGTGCCGGTGTTCCTACCCACCTCGTTGAAGAACTTTCCGACCGTGAAACACTTGTTAAGCACGTTGAGATCGTTCCTCTCGAAGTTATTGTTCGTAACGTTGCAGCGGGAAGCTTCTCCAAGAAGCTCGGAATTGAAGAGGGAACTCCGCTCAAGACTCCTACACTTGAATTCTCCTATAAGAATGACGACCTCGGCGATCCGTTCATCAACGATTACTACGCTCTCGGTCTTGGACTTGCTACAAAGGAAGAGATCGCTGACATCACAAAGTATGCTTTTAAGGTAAACGAGTTCATGCTCGGTTTCTTCAAGAATATCGGCATCGACCTTATCGACTTCAAGATCGAATTCGGCAGATTCCACGGTCAGATCATTCTCGCAGACGAGATCTCACCCGATACTTGTCGCTTCTGGGACAGCAAGACCCACGAAAAGCTTGATAAGGACAGATTCCGTCGTGATATGGGCGGCGTTGAAGAAGCTTATCAGGAAATGATGAAGCGTATCTTCGGAGAATAAGCATGGGCGGATTTTTCGGAGCAGTTTCACATAATGACTGCATAAGTGACGTTTTCTTCGGAACAGACTATCATTCTCACCTCGGCACACGCAGAGGCGGTATGACTGCATATTCACCTGAACTTGGTTTTCAGCGCAGCATCCATTCAATCGAAAATTCGCCGTTCCGCACAAAGTTCGAGAGCGACGTTGAGAGCATGAGGGGCAATATCTGCATCGGCTGCATAAGCGACTCAGACCCTCAGCCTATCCTTGTCCGCTCAAAGCTTGGATTGTATGCTATATGCAGCGTCGGCATTATCAAAAACAGCGCTGCACTCTGCAGTGAGATACTCGATAACTGCTCGGAAAGCTTTGAAGTAATGAGCAGCGGAAATGTAAACTCCAGCGCACTTATCGGCGCTCTTATAGCACAGAAAGGCTCAATCGTTGAGGGCATAAGATACGCTCAGGAAAAGATCGAAGGCTCAATGTCGCTTATGCTGCTTACCACCGACGGAATTATCGCCGCAAGGGACAAGCTTGGCAGACTCCCGATAATTATAGGCAAGAGAAGCGATGGCTTCTGCCTTTCACTTGAATCATTCGCATTCCAGAAGCTTGGTTACGAAACCTACCGTGAGCTCCTGCCCGGTGAGATAGTAAAGCTTACATCCGACAGCTGCGAGGTGCTTTACGGCGGCGGAAGCGATATGAGAATATGCTCGTTCTTATGGACATACTACGGCTACCCGAACTCTGTTTATGAGGGCGTTACCGTTGAAACTATGAGAACACGCAACGGCGAGATAATGGCTGAACACGACATCGAGAGCGGCAACCTGCCCGATGTTGACTATGTATGCGGCGTTCCCGATTCGGGTATTCCTCATGCAATAGGCTATGCAAACCGCAGCGGAATACCGTTTGCTCGTCCGTTTATAAAATATACTCCGACATGGCCGAGAAGCTTTATGCCGACCAGCCAGTCAATGAGAAACAAAGTTGCAAAGATGAAGCTTATCCCCGTACATGAACTTATCGAGGGAAAAAAGCTGCTCTTTGTTGACGACAGCATAGTAAGAGGCACTCAGATGCGTGAAACGGTTGAATTCCTCTATGCCAACGGTGCAAAGGAAGTCCACATGCGTTCAGCTTGTCCGCCGATCATGTTCGGATGCAAGTACCTGAACTTCTCACGCAGCACCTCTGAGCTTGAACTTATCGCACGCCAGATAATTGATGAATATGAAGGCGCAGAAGGACTTAAATATATCGACGAATACAGCGACACAAACACCGAAAGAGGCAAAAAACTTCGTGCCGAGATCTGCCGCAGACTTAAACTGACTTCGCTTGAATTCCAGTCACTTGAAGGAACTACAAAAGCGATCGGTCTTGACGGCTGCAAGCTCTGCACATACTGCTGGAACGGAAAGGAATGATTTCCTATGTTTGATAGTATTCATGAAGAGTGCGGTGTGTTCGGCGTCTATACCCCGAACAGCCCTGACGCTGCAATGCAGACTTATATGGGTCTGTATGCTCTTCAGCACAGAGGACAGGAATCCTGCGGAATTGTCCTCAACGATGACGGCGTTTTCAGTTATCACAAAGACCTCGGGCTTGTCCGTGATGTCTTTACAAAGGATATCCTTGAATCGCTCGGCAGCGGTACAGCTGCGATCGGTCATGTCCGCTATTCGACAACGGGCAGTTCAAACCGCAGCAATGCGCAGCCACTCGTTGTGCGCCATGTGAAAGGCCCTATGGCTCTTGCACATAACGGTAACCTTGTCAACGCAAGGGAACTGCGTGAAACCTATGAAATGCGCGGAGCTATTTTCCACACGACCAATGACACAGAAGTTATTTCCTACGCTATAACCGAGGAAAGACTCAGCTGTCCGTCCATTGAAGTCGCAGTTTCAAACGCAATGTGCAAACTTCGCGGTGCATATTCGATTCTCGTTATGTCACCGACAAAGCTTATCGCAGCAAGAGATCCCGATGGTTTTCGTCCGCTCTGCCTCGGCAAAACGATTGACGGCGGCTGGCTCGTTTCATCCGAAAGCTGCGCATTCGACAGCGTGGGCGCAGAATTCGTCCGTGAGATAGAACCCGGAGAGCTTATCGTCATCGACAAGGACGGCGTTCGTTCGGATAAACGCCATTGTGGAAGACCTTCGCACATGTGCGTGTTTGAATATGTTTACTTCGCTCGTCCCGACTCCGTTATAAACGGTGTGAGCGTTCATAAAGCAAGACTTCGTGCAGGAGAGTTCCTCTGGCAGGAGCATCCTGTTGAAGCTGACGTTGTTATCGGCGTTCCCGACAGCGGACTTGACGCAGCGCTCGGACTTGCTAATGCATCGGGAATTCCCTACGGAGTAGGATTTATCAAGAACCGTTATGTCGGCAGAACCTTTATTCAGCCGAGTCAGACGGAGCGCACAAACTCCGTTAAGATAAAGCTTAACGTTATAAAAGAAACGGTCAAGGACAAGCGTGTTATCCTCGTTGATGACAGCATTGTAAGAGGTACGACTTCAAAACGTATCGTAAACCTTATCCGTGAAGCAGGCGCAAAGGAGATACACATGAGAATTTCCTGTCCGCCGTTCAAAAATCCCTGCTATTTCGGCACGGATATCGACAGCCG
>JBJEQL010000070.1:0-4790 GCA_051881735.1 Oscillospiraceae bacterium | reverse complement strand
CATCGGCGTCGATAAGCGTAAGAGCCTTTATTCCGCCGCTGATCTCCTGACCCATGCAGCTTTTGGATATCTTGTCATAAAGCTCTGCTGCATCGAGCGGAGCAAAATCTGCGCCTATAAAACGCACAAGATTCTTGAAAAGAAGGACGATATATCCGTTAAGATAGGATGAATTATCCGCATTGTCAAAATGATAGAACTTATCTATAAGAGGACGAAAATCGCCGAGGTCGGATGAGTTGAGATCTTCATCGGAGATACCCATTTCGGTCTTATAGCTGTTGAGTGCACTTTCAAACTGGGAGTTCGTCATAACGCCGTCGTTTACAAGCGTCTGACCGAGGAGAAGATGTGCGCTTGGCTGGGTCTTGAGCAGACTTTCGATCTGTTCGTTGGTAGCATAACCCATATCAACCATAAGTTCGCCGATACGCTTATCAACTCTCTGCTGTTCAGCGTGAACTTTATCGACTTGTGCTGCGGTCATGATACCTGCATTGATCGCAAGAACGCCAAGTCTGAGTTTTGTTTCGGAAAGTTTTCCGAGAGCGTCAGCAAGCTTTTCAGGAGAAACAAGTCCGCTGTTAAGAAGATAGTGCCCGAAGAATTGCGTAAACACAGTAACTCAACCCCCTTACATGATCTTTTTTATGATTTTTTCAACAGCGCTTTTTTCGATTGGCTTCTGTATGAAGTCGAAAGCGCCGCATTCGATAGCTGTCTTGAGATTTCCCTGAGTACCGATAGAAGATGCCATAACGACTTTAGCGTTGGGATTGAGGGAAATTATGTCTTTGAGTGCGTCAATTCCCGATTTTTCGGGCATAACTATGTCCATGAACGACAGGTCGGGGAGAACTTCCGCATATTTTCTGACTGCAGCGTCACCGTTGGCAGCAATAAAGATCTCAAAATCCCCGATTTCGGAGAGAATTTTTGAAAGCTGTTTTCTGACAAGTGCCGAGTCGTCACAGATAAGTATTTTAAGCGGTTGTTTATTATCGGACATCTGTACGCCTCCTTATAATCACAATTAATATAACAAAATTATATCATACACAGCCTTTTTTTTCAAGAGAATTTATACATATTTATTTTTTGAAATCATTGTGCAAATTTCACAAAAACGACTTATGAAATTGTGTTATAAATGTTAATTAAGTTATAAAAATTCACATAAATAGTGATGATTCTTCTTAGAGGGCACTTCATATTGACAAAATATGTCTAATAATGTATAATAGAGTAAATTAAAGATATATATTCAGCAATTAAGAAAATCAGACGTTCTTAAACATTCAGCAGCCAATGAAGTTAAAGTTTTATTTATCCGCGGCAATGCTCCACGGAATATTCAGAAAGGAATGTAAAGGATATGGAAAAGAATTTTGACGCTTTTTTTGATAAATTGAAGCGTGTCGGTGTGAATACGGACAAAACAATAGACCGTTTCGGAGGACTTACCGAGCTGTATGTGAAATTTCTCATTGAATTTGCAGATACGGAACGTTTCAGCGAGATATACGACCTGTTTGCAAAGGGCGATCATGCGAAAGCTGAAATGTGCGCACATAAGCTCAAAGGCGTTCTCGGCAATCTTGGAATGGACGAACTTTTTGCGGAATCCGAGCTTGTAATGAAGGATATAAAGTCGGGCAGCTTTGCCGCTGCCGAGAAAAGGCTTCGTGAAATGGAACCGAAGGTCATTGAGATCCAGCATGTGATAAAAGAAACTCCGCATGAATAAACACAAAGCTTCCTGCAAGAACCTGTGGGAAGCTTTGCTTTATGCTGATTTTTGCTTCTTTTCGCCATGTCTTGCGGAACGGGCGATTATGAGTATGCACAGTCCCAGAAACATCATCATTGCGCTTAGCTGATATGCATTTTCCGAAACTGCTGCGGAGATACCTGCGGCAGTTTCTTTTTTTAATCCGCTTAAATTCCCGAATAAACCAAGCTGCATCGAAAACATGAAAGTGAATACCGCTGCGGTTGATCCTGCGAGGAATATCGGCGTTCCGCAGTATATCATTGACCTATGAGGATTTTTGTTTATTATTGCGATAGCGGCGATGATCGCTGCTGAGAATAAAAGCTCCGCAAGCACTATCGGCACAGAAAGGAACGCACGGACAGCTTTCAATATCTCTCCGCTCCTGCCCTGTTCAAGATTTGAAGCTGAAAGGCAGGCAAGAGCGTCTTTGGAAAGCTCTATCTGATCGTATGCAAGTTCGATATCGTTCTGCGAAAGAGTAACACCCGTGTTTGTGTTTATGACGGAGATATTTTCACCGAGCAGAGATTTGACTCTTTCGGGAGTGACTTCCTCAGGCTTTTTTCCGCTGCGGATATAGGCTGCATATTCTGCCGCTGTACTGCCGATGAACTCTTTTACAGTCGATCTGTCATAAATGCGGCGGATATTGCTTTCGTCAACGCCCGAACCCTCGGTCATTATTGCGATAGCCTCACCGACTGTCGAATCTTCGGGGAACGTTTCACCCTCGTATTCGGTTATTTGCAGCTCCTTTGCAGGAATGTTTAGAATATCCATGTTCCTGACTGCTTTGGCGGCGTTGTTTTCGTCTGTTGCGGCACGTCCGATGCAGCTGCCGAAGAAAAGTATCATTGCAGCAAAAAGCGTTGCCGACAGGACGGTGGACGCTGCGCCTTTAGCAAGCCTTCCGCCTGATTTTTTACGCTTCGGTTTGGCTTCCCGTGATGTCATGCTTATTGAACGTACTGCAGATGCAGAAGGAACGGTGAGCGGTTCATCGCCGCTGAAAAAAGTCGGACTGACCATTATCGGTTTTGCAGCAGGTTCGGAGTCCTTGATCTCGTTTGGAGCTTTTTCCGATTCAAGCTGACAACCGCAGCTTATGCAGTAGGTAAGTTTTGTTCCGTAGGTTTTTCCGCACTTGGGGCATATCATTTGCATCATCCTTTTTACTTTAGAGAATTTCTAAAACATCCCTTACAGCATTTTAGAAATTTCCATAAATTTCCTATATTTAGAATTATATACCAAATATTACCAAAAGTCAATAAAAATTTATCGACATATTCCGAGCGGATTCAAGTGTTAAGCTTTTATGGGATCTAAGAAAGCGCTGATTGCTTCGCTTTGCTGCAGCAATGATCAGCGTATCCCTAAACTTTTATAAAAGCTATTGAGATTTTGCGGAAAATAATATATAATAGTGTAGGAAAGTAAAAAACAATGAGGTGCAAAATGGCAAAACAGATCTCTACCGAAGAACTTCGCAGCCTAAACTGCGATGATTATATTGTTGTAGATATTCGTGACGAATACTCTTATTCGTTCGGACACATTGATGGGGCAAGGCTTGTTTCTCCGAAGCTTACGGACAGCGCTTTGGCGGATGAGCTTTCATCATTGAGCGGCAAAAAGATCATCGTCTGCGGAAACGGCGGTATAATGAGCGGAGAATTCGCTGACAGGTTATGTGCGCTCGGATTTGATGCGCTCAATCTTGACGGCGGTTATATCGACTGGCTGCGTACAACGCTTGAAACGGGCGAATCCAAGGCTGATGACGCTGAACGCAGCATACGCAAAAAATTCCACAGCTGTATTCTCAGCAAATTCACAAAGGCGCTGAATGAATATCAGCTTATAAACGAGGGCGACAAGATAGCGGTCTGCATTTCGGGCGGCAAGGATTCCATGCTTATGGCGAAGCTTTTTCAGGAGATAAAGCGGCATAACAAAATGGAATTTGAGGTCGTTTTCCTGCTCATGGACCCCGGTTACAGCCCTGCAAACCGCAGAATTATTGAAAAGAATGCAGAACTGCTTGATATTCCGCTTACGATATTTGAAACGGATATTTTTTCGTCTGTTTTCAATGTAAGGACAAATCCGTGCTATCTTTGTGCACGAATGAGGCGAGGAAACCTCTATGCAAAGGCGAAAGAGCTTGGCTGCAACAAAATTGCGCTCGGACATCACTTCGATGATGTTATCGAAACTATTCTCATGGGAATGATATACGGCGGACAGGTCCAGACGATGATGCCGAAGCTTCACAGCGCAAACTTCCCCGGAATGGAACTTATCCGTCCGATGTATTTTGTTCGTGAAGAGGACGTCAAGCGCTGGCGTGATTACAACGGACTGCACTTTATCCAATGTGCCTGCAAATTCACCGATCAGGCGGCTTCCGAAGACGATAACGAGCATACCTCAAAGCGTCAGGAGATAAAACAGCTTATCGCACGGCTTTCAAAGATAAATCCGCAGATAGAAATGAACATCTTCCGCAGCGTTGAGGGCGTAAATCTTAAAACATTGCCGTCATATAAAGACCTTGACGGTAATCTGCATCATTTCCTTGATGAATATGAAAAATACTAATTAAGGTTATGTCACAACATTTAGAAAGCTTTTCTGCTATAATGATAAATACAAAGTTGTTTTTTGAATGTGGAAAGTGAAAAGTTGAAAGTGGAATTATGTATTTCCTGCGGAAGCAAGTATAAATATTAGTCGGCGCAAGCCGACACCATAAATTCCACTTTCCACTTTCCTAATTCCACTTTGATACAAATTGCAATTTATCAACCATTTGTTGTGACATAGCCTTAATTAAAACAAAAAAATTGTCCGCCCGGCATTGATTTGTCGGGCGGACAACTCTTTAGGAGAATATGGTAGGAACAAGCTTATTCTTTTACAGAACCGTTTACAAGTCCTGCATATATCTGCTTCTGCAGACAGAGGAAGATTATAAGTGTCGGAATGATACAAATAACGATTCCGGCGA
>JBJEQL010000069.1:0-4840 GCA_051881735.1 Oscillospiraceae bacterium | reverse complement strand
AGAATATGTTCTTACATAATTTAAAGTACGAATTTCTTCAGTGTATTCGTGCAAAGTCACTTATTCTGTGGCTTATCCTATTCCCGATAGTTCTCGGTACATTTTTCAAGATCGCATTTTCAGGGATATATGAAAGCACAACTGTTTTTGCGGCAGTACCGGTCGCAATTGTGGAAAGTGGTGACAACACGATTTTCGGAGAGGTAATGACAGCTCTTTCCGAGGGTGATGACAAACTTTTTGAAACAAAATACACCAATGAAGATGCTGCAATGAAAATGCTCGAGGCGAAAGAAATATCGGGTATTCTCTATGTTGCTGACGAAAAGCTTTCCATTACTGTTACTTCCGCCGATGGTGGACCTTCTGCAGAAAGCATACGCCAGACGATAATAAAGTCTTTCGGAGAGCAATACAACGCATACAGAAGCATTATCGCTGATACTATTGCGAACTCTCCCGAAAAACTTCCCGATGTGATCTCCGCTCTTTCCGAAAGTATACAATGCAACGAAAACATCCCTCTGACAAACGGAAATCACGACAATATGCTTTCCTATTACTACAATCTTATTGCAATGGTCGCACTCCTCGGTTCAGACCTCGGACTGAACATTGCAGTTTCAAGTCAGGGTAATCTTTCGGCTATCGGCGCAAGAAAGTGCTGTTCGCCTACCAAGAAGCTTGTAACGATCATTTCGTCTATGTTAGGCTGCGTTGCAGTACAAACCGTATGCATAATAATTGCTGTTTCGTTCCTTGCTTTCGTGCTTAAGGTTGATTTCGGCAGCAAGCTTCATCTGGTTTATCTTGCAGGCTCGATAGGCGGAATGCTGGGTGTATCCTTTGGTTTCGCTGTCGGCTCTATCGGAAGACTTGGCCTAAACGCAAAGAGTGCTATCGCAACAGCATTTTCGCTTATATGCTGTTTTTTCAGCGGACTTATGGCAGGAAATATGAAAGCTGTTGTTGCTACTTATGCTCCATGGTTTAACGAGATAAACCCTGCAGCGGTCATTTCCGACTCACTTTACTGTCTTAACTTCTACGACGACTATACACGTTTCATGCAGAAAATCGTTACCATGCTTATTATGACCGTTGTCTTTACGATAATCGGATTCTTCCTTACAAGGAGGCGCAAGTATGCAAGTCTTTAAAGCATATCTGAAAATTTCAAAGAAAAATATTCCAATGGCGCTCATTTATGTTGGATTATTCCTTATTTTGATGACTTTTTTTGTAGACAGCAACACCGAGAATAACAGTTTTGAAGCCGAGCGCCTCAGTGTAAGCGTAATTGACATGGACAATACTGACGCAAGCAGAGCACTAACCGAATTTATCGGTAAGAAACATGACCTTGTTGAAATTGAAAACGACAAGGACACTATCCTTGACGCACTTTACTACGAAAGAACCGACTACGTTCTCAACATCAATGAGGGTTATTCCGAAAAGATCTCAAACGGCGACACAGACGGACTTTTCACCAACTATAAGGTACCCGACAGCTACACAGGCGTATTCGTTGACAACCTTGTAAGCCAGTATATTTCCACACTTTCGGCGTTCATTGCAGGCGGAAACAGTTTTGACGACGCTTTGACCAAGACTGAAGATCTGCTTTCAGAGGAAGTACCTGTTACGGTTCAAAACTTTTCGGACGATGATAACGGCAGTGAGGACTATTCCAAAAATATGGCGTACTATTTTCAGTATATGTCATACATTATCATGAGCGTACTTATCACGATACTGTCCAAGGTCATTCTCACATTGAATAACAAAGAGGTTCGAAACAGGACAAACTGCTCATGCATAACAGTCACCTCACAGACTGCACAGATCATCCTCGGAAGCGCAGTTGTCGTGGCTGTAATATGGGTGATATTCATTGCAGCGGCATTCATTACTAACGGTGGAACATTCACCGAAAAAAGTCTTCTTGCGGTGTTGAACAGCTTGGTATTTACGATCGTTTCGGCAGGAATTGCGTTACTCATTGCCGCACTTGCACCTAAATCCGACTCGATAAACGTTATCTCAAACATCGTTGCTCTCGGAATGAGCTTTCTCTGCGGCGTATTTGTCAATCAGAGCCTGCTGGGTGAGAGCGTTCTTTCGGCAGCAAGATTTCTCCCTGCGTACTGGTACATCAGAGCAAACAATATGATTTCGGGACTTTCCGAAGAAGTATTCAACATCAACAGTTTTATGTCCTTTGTGGGAATTGAAGCCATTTTTGCCGCAGCCCTGTTTGCAATAATAATTCTTATCTACAAGGTCAAGCATAATGCTCAGTAACAGCGAAGATACCGATAAAGTAAAAACAATTCGCACATAAGCTTTAACCATATTTTCATATCAACAAAAAGAGCAGTTAATTGCCTACATTAAGGCTTTAACTGCTCTTTCTTCTATACTATACGGACTGTTGCTCTGCAAGCTTTATACTAAACACCATTTAAAATATGGAAAAAATCAAGCCGACAATCTCGAATATATAGGATTTCGGCGCAGATTTTTTCCCGTTTTTTATTGGTGTTTAGTATTATACTAAAGAAACGCTGATCAAATCCTAAATTCGTTCACGCACTGTGAAAGTTCATCAGCAATGCGCTTAAGCTCGGCGGCAGAACGTCCTATCTCAGAAAATCCCGAAGACATTTCCGCTGCTTCTCCGCTGGTTCTGTTGGAAAGCTCTGCGGTATTGCCTGCAATGACAGTAAGATCATCTACCATTTTTACAATATCCGCACGAACATTTTCAAGCTGTGCCGTATGCTTTTCGATTATGCGGATACTGTCTGCAGAAGCTCTTATTCCTCCGATGACTTCGCTGACCGCTGCAGCAGTATGTTCCATGCTTGCGTTCTGGTCGATGATTATATCCTTGGTTTCTTTCATTGTGTTCATAGTCAATGCTGAATCCGCAGTAAGACGCTCTACGAGCTCCTGTATCTGTTTTCCGCATTTTGTAGATTCAATAGAAAGGGTTCTGACCTGAGAAGCGACAACTGCAAAGCCGCGTCCGTAAGCGCCTGCTCTTGCAGCCTCAATATTGGCGTTGATACTGAGGATAGAAGTTTCTTCTGCAATATCCGATACCATTTTTGCAGCTTGGCTTATCTCATTGATAGATTTATCCGTCTTAGCTGTGCTTTCACCGATTATATCAATAGCCTCTCTTACCTTACTGTTTACGCCAAGAAGATCTTTAAGATTTGCAGCCGCAGTATCGCTGTTTCGGAGCATACTTTCCGAGTTTTCATTAAGTGCGGCAATTTCATCTGTAGTAGTTCCGATAACGCTGCTCATAACAGAAACGCTGCTGCCTGCGCTGTTCATTTCCTCTGCCTGCTTGTTTGCGCCCGAAGTCATATCAGATATAGCAGACTCAAAACCGCCAAGAGTATTCATCGTACTTTCTGCCATATTGTTGAGTATATCCGACGCTTGTATAAGCGAATCAGAATTGTTTTTAAGACGGGAAATGATATCCGTCAACGAATTCTTCAGATCAACAACTGCTTTTGCAAGCTCACCTGCTTCATCTCTGCGGCGTGTGATGCTCTTAGGTACGGCCGCCGAAAGATTGCCGTCAGCAAGTTCCTTGAGGACTTTAACGCCCTTATTTATAGCGCCCGTTACCGACATTGCCACAAATACCGCCAAAATCAATCCTGCTGCTGTGACAACGGACACAACAACAAGTATCTTTTGGATAAGACTGTCAATGCTGCTATCCACCTTATCCTTTATCTGTCCTGCAAAAACCATTCCGACGGGCGAACTGCCGCTGTCCTGATATACAGGTATGTAATATCCGTAATAAACCGTTCCGTCAATATAAACGGAGCTGCTGAAATATTCGTTTCCGCCTTCAAGGACCTCGGCAACTATCTTATCTCCTGCAGGAGTATCGAGAAGTCTTCTGCCGTCGCTGTCCTTTGCAGAGGTCATTATTCTGTCCGCACCGTAAAAGAACGTTACAACAGTTCCGTCATCCCCTGCTATACCGTCAATAAGATTATCTGAAAGAGAAATATTATATCCGCCCTTCCAGACGTCACCGTTTTTGGAAATATAGTATTCTCCCGAATTGATTTCATAAGCAGCGAGGGTACAAGTAGCCGTATTTTTCATCGCATTTTCAGCCTGCTCCAGAAAAGAGCTTCGGAAAGTCGTTTCGGCAAGATAATATATCACTCCGCCAAGAACAAGTATGGGAAGAACCGCTCCGCAGAGGAATTTTGCAAGTATGCTTACTTTCATTTCATATTCCTCCTTTATTCAAGCACGGTAACTGTCTTAAAATACCAGTCGATTCCGCCTGTTATTTCTGCGTCGCTGAGAGTCGAGCCTTCCTCACCCACAGTTTCGCCCGTATTTGTTTCTATAACTCCGTCAAATACGTTGAAGCTGCCGTCCAACATCCGTTGTGTAGCCTCGGCGACCTTTTCGTCACATTCGGGATTGCAGAAATCGGATGTATTGGTTATGCCCACAAGTCCCTCTGCAAGTCCGCCGTAATAATTCTCGCCGTTCCATGTGCCGTTGATAACGCTCTGAACTGCTTCGGTATAATATGCGCTCCATGTCCATATAACGCTGCACAGAACCGAATCGGGAGCTTCCTTGCTCATATCGGAATTGTATCCGATAGAGTATGCTCCCCTGCTTTCCGCATTTATCGCAGGATAAGCTGTATCGGCGTGCTGAGTGATAACATCACAGCCTGCGTCAAGAAGATCAAACGCATACTGCGATTCAAGATCGGGGTCATACCAGCTGTTTGTGACCTTGACATATATCTCGGCTTCGGGATTTACCGAAT
>JBJEQL010000068.1:0-4879 GCA_051881735.1 Oscillospiraceae bacterium | reverse complement strand
TTCGGATATCGTTGTTCGTGTCCGGCTGCACTCACCGGTGCAAAGGCTGCTTTAACCCCGAAACATGGAATTTCGGTTACGGCAGAGAGTACACACAGGAAACAGAAGACAGCATAATAAAAATGCTGTCTTTTCCATACATTGACGGTCTTTCGCTCTTAGGCGGAGAGCCGTTTGAGCCCGATAATCAGCGTGAGCTTGTGAAGCTGCTTCGCAGAGTGCGCAGCGAGCTGCCCGATAAGGATGTATGGTGCTATTCGGGATACCTTTTTGATAAGGAGCTGCTATGCGAAAGCCGTGCAAGGTGCGAAGTCACCGATGAAATGCTGTCGCTTATCGACGTTCTTGTTGACGGCGAGTTCAAGGAAGAGCTTAAAGACGTTTCGCTCGTTTTCAGAGGTTCTTCAAATCAGCGTATTATTGATGTGAAAAAATCGCTTGAACAAGGCGAAATCGTCCTGTATAAGCTTAAAATTAGCGGAAAAATGTGATACTATCCGAAAAGGAATCGAAAGAATGAAGATACTTATTGTAAGGCACGGCGACCCGAACTATGAGATAGACAATCTGACCGAAAAAGGAAAGCGTGAAGCGGAGTTTCTTTCCGAAAGAATTTCAAAGCTTGATGTAAAAAAGTTCTATGTTTCACCGCTCGGCAGAGCAAAGGCGACTGCTGCATATACTCTTGAAAAAATGGGCAGAACAGCAGAAGAATGCCCGTGGCTGCGTGAGTTTGACGCACATATCACCGATGAACACAGCGGCGAACAGAGAATACCGTGGGACTTGCTGCCCGAGGATTGGACAAAGGTCAATAGCTATTACAGCAAGGACGAGTGGTATAAAGCTCCGCTTATGGCAGGAGGGAATGTCATTGCCGAAGCACAGAAGGTCTATGACGGCATTGACGCAATTATTGCAGAGCATGGTTATGTCCGTGAGGAGAATTTCTACCGTGCAGAAAATCCGAATAATGATACAATAGTGTTGTTTTGTCATTTCGGAGTGGAGTGCGTTATGCTCGGTCATCTGCTCGGAATTTCGCCCGTGCTGCTCTGGCACGGATTCTGCGCCGCACCGACTTCCGTTACAACGCTCATTACCGAGGAACGCAGAAAGGGCATCGCATATTTCAGAGCAGGTTCGTTCGGTGATACATCGCATCTCTATGCAAACAATGAGCCGATAGCTTTTGCGGCAAGATTTTGCGAGTGTTTCGATAACGAAGACGAACGCCACGATTAAAATATAAAGGTGAATATATGAAAAGTGAACGAATCTATCCCAAGGCAGTCGTTACAAAAAAAGCGGAGAACTCGCTTAAAAACGGTCATCCTTGGATATATAATACAGAGATAGAAAGCCTTTCCGAGGACGCACCCAACGGCGGTATAGTCGATGTTTTCTCGGGAAAAGGTTCGTATCTCGGCAGCGGATTTCTCAGTGAAAAAAGCAAGATACGAATCAGAATCATTTCACGCAATGCCAACGATAAATTTGATTATAACTTCTGGAAACGCCGCCTTAAATATGCGTATGATTACCGCAAGACCGTTATGGGAGAGGATTTTTCCTGCTGCAGAATAGTTTTTGGTGAAGCGGACGAGCTCCCCGGACTTACGGTGGACAGATATAACGACCTGCTTGTAACGCAGGTGCTTTCCTACGGTATGGAGCTTGTCAAGGACGATGTTTTCCGTGCGCTTGCGGAGATTTTTGCCGAGGACGGTGAGAAGATAAGCGGAATTTTCGAGCGAAACGATGTCGCTATCCGTGAGCTTGAGGGAATGGAGTGCTATAAAGGCTGGTATAAGGCTGATTTTGTTGGAATTCCCGACTCGGTAGAAACAGTCATAACCGAAAACGGAATAAAATATAACGTCGATGTTGAAAACGGACAGAAAACAGGATTTTTCCTCGACCAGAAATATAACCGCCTCGCAGCGGCAAAGATAGCAAAGGGCAAGACCGTCCTTGATTGCTTTACACATACAGGCTCGTTCGCATTGAATGCAGCAATGGGCGGCGCAAAGCATGTTACAGCCGTAGACGTTTCGCAGACAGCAGTTGATATGGCTATGCGCAACGCAAAAGCAAACGGACTGGACGACAGAATGGACTTTTTGTGTACCAACGTCTTTGACTTGCTGCCGAAGCTTGCCGAGGAGAAGAAAAAAACGTATGATATGATAATTCTCGACCCGCCGGCTTTCACGAAAAGCAGGGGAACGATAGGCAGCGCAGAGCGTGGTTATAAGGAAATAAACTACCGTGCAATGAAGCTCCTGCCGAGAGGCGGATACCTTGCAACTTGCTCCTGTTCGCATTTTATGGATAACGGACTTTTCGTAAAAATGCTTATGTCAGCAGCAAAGGACGCAGATGTGCAGCTGAAACTTATCGAGGTACGCCGTCAGTCACCCGACCATCCGACATTGATGAACGTTCCCGAAACGGATTACCTGAAATTTTATCTTTTTCAAGTAGTTTGAGGAGAATTCGGAATTATTGCAAAGCTAACATTTGTAGTTAAAACCGCAAAGCGGACGAAAAGTTTCGTCCACCTTTTCAAAGGTGGTAGGTGTCCAGAGGGCAAAGCCCTTGGTCGCTCTCCGCAGAGAGCGAAACGCCTTAAACTTTAGTGAAAAGCTTGCAGCGATAAGCACAATAAAGAATAGCTATAAAAAGCGCAATTCACAACAAAAAGGAAAAACGGAAATGAGAAATATCATTATCGTAAACCTAAATTGTGAATTGCGCTTTTTCTTTTTTCCTAAAGTAAACTGTCCTCTGAAGGCAAATATACGAACGAAGTGAGTATATTTGCCTTCAGACGTAATATGAACCAATATGAACAGCTTAAGTAAATAACCGAGGAAAACAGCGAGCAAAGCGAGCGCATTTTCCTCACTCCTCACTCCGAATGAACCAGTCTCACAAATTCCCCGAATTACAGCACAAATGCCGTGTGATACCATAAGCCATGTAATCACCCATTTCAAGAGCTTCCTTTTCAATATCGTCAAAAACCTCAATGTCCCTCGGGTAGTCCTTTTTCAGCCTGTATCCTGCCTCTTTTTCTGTCATGCTCAAATGACTGTACATCATGTCATGCCATTTGCGTTTGCTCCAGTAAGGATTAACTGCGGATAAAAAATCGGCGATATCATCCGCATTGGAATACCACTTTTTTCGCAGCTCATCTGCTTTAGCTGTGTTCATGTCCTTGGCAGCGTTTACAAGTTCTGCGGCGATCTGCAGATGCTCCGTCAGAAGCTTTTGGAACTTGTCTGCTGTTCTCTCACCAAAGAACATTTTGAACAGCTTTGCGAAATCTTTGGGATTTTCAAGCAGTTTGTCCGTAACATACTTCAGATCAGGCAGCTCCTCTGCTGTGCTTATTATAAAAAAACGTGTTCGGTAAACGTGTTGTGACCAAAGCTTGCGGGCTTCATTGATGATTTCCTGCCGATCGCAGGTGTAATAATTTCTCATTTGCAGGCTCCTTTATAAATAAGTATTATATAGTTATCTTATGCAGGTAATCTGCATCGGTTACTTGCTTTTTCAATGTGGAAAGTTGAAAGTGAAAAGTGGAATTAGTATAATACGTAATTACGAATTACGCATTAACAAAAGCGTTCCTGCGATAAGCGTTGCAAGTCCTATTGAAGCCTTTTTGCTAAGCTTTTCTCCGAATGCTATTCGTGAGAATATCACCGTGAAAATTATGCTTAATTTATCTATCGAAGCGACTGCTCCTGCTCGTCCGAATTTGAGCGCACGGTAATAACACAGCCACGATGCGCCGGTTGAAACGCCCGAAAGCAATATGAACGCAAGCTCTTTCCGTTCGATTTTCTTCATGGGCGAAAGCTTGCCCTTTACCCCTGCGCACAGCCATGCCATAACAAGTACGACTCCTGTTCGTATTGCTGTGCCGAGGTTTGAGTCAACGCCGTTTATGCCAATCTTGCCGAGAATAGACGTAAGTGCCGCAAACACAGCCGAGAGTGCGGCATAAAAGAACCAGCCCTTGCCGCTTTTTTCAGGTTCGGCGGTTTCTTTTTTGGAGATCATAAGGAATGTACCGACTGCGATAAGCACGGCTCCTGCTGCTTGTAATAGTGTCAAGCTTTCGCCAAGAAAAATTGCGGCGAGGATAATGACAAGCACAGAGCTTGATTTATCGACAGGTGTGACCTTGTTTATGTCGCCTATCTGCAAGGCCTTGTAGCAGCACAGCCATGACGCTCCTGTTGCAAGTCCGCTCAAAACGAGAAACACCCATGTTTTGCCGTCAATTTGGGCGATCCCCGACTGCGAACCTGCGATAAAGACCATTATCCACGAGAAAAACAGCACTACTATCGTTCGTATCGCCGTTGCAACGTCCGAATCGGTCGTTTTAACGCCGATTTTTACGAGGATCGATGTGATGCCTGCAAACAAAGCCGACAGAACGGCAGGAATTATCCAGTTCAAAGCTTCGTCACCTTCTAAAAATCCGAATTTCTGACGGAAATATGGCTTTCACCCGAGCGTTTGTCTTTTGTTACGACTATCTTGTCGTTTATTCTTTCTTTAAGCTCGGCAACGTGAGAAATGATGCCGACCGTTCTTCCGCTCTGCGAAAGTCTGCAAAGCGAATCGACCGCCTGCGAAAGCGAAGACTCGTCAAGCGTTCCGAAGCCTTCGTCAACGAACATCGACTGTAACTGTATTCCGCCCGAGTTTGAGCATATCTCGTCCGAAAGTCCAAGTGCAAGCGAAAGCGCCGCTTCAAATGATTCACCGCCCGAAAGCGATTTTACGCTGCGTGTTGTGCCGTTGTAGTGGTCGATAACATCAAGGTCAAGTCCGCTTTTTCCGCTCAGCG
>JBJEQL010000067.1:0-4899 GCA_051881735.1 Oscillospiraceae bacterium | reverse complement strand
CGGCTTTCTTACACAACAGGAAGTGTACGCCGCTGTTGGTAATGTTATTCGGAGTGTTTTTTCAACACATGATAAATATACATATCAGGATAATTACGAAGATATTGTTTTCGATGATACTATACGACTAGGATATGTTCCTGAAGGGTATGAGCTTCGCTCGGTGTATTATATGGGAAATGCAAATCTTCTGACCTATGAATCAGAAGAGGGGAAAAAATTTGTTTTAATTACAGTCTAGCCGAAGGTTCTTCAATAACTGTTGATAATGAAAGCCATAGGTATAAAGAAATAATAGAATACAATATAATATATTATTTTTATAAATCAGAACAAGATGACTTTAATACATTAATATGGTTTGACGAAAAATATGCATATAGCATAGATGCACAGATTCCTGAAGATGAAATTATTAAAATTGCCGAAAATATAAAAAGTGCCAAATAATTTGTAGTGAAAAATCAAAAATCCTCGTTTTAAATAAAGTAAGGCAATAAAGGAGGATAATTTTATCAAAATAAGGATCAATAGCTTTACATAACATTTTTATATCAGAAAGGAAGAGAAACAATGAACATTATGGCATCAAACCTACCCTTGGTAAAGAATTTTAACGGCATAGCAGATCTGCAGAACAGGGAAAAGCAGATCGACAGGGATATTATCCGTGCTATGTGCGAAAACGGCGGTCAGCTTAAACCGGGAAACTATGGTTCTTTCATCGTCCCCGAGATCGGACAGCTTCCAAACGCACAGTCGGGTGATAAAAACTCTGTGGAGCTTGTTTCCTCGGGCAACGGAGTTTACAATTTCAAGGTCAATCACACCTCATCAAAAACAGCACAGAAATATGCCGAGTATGGTACAAGCTATTCAAGGGGTGACAGCTTCGATATTTCCGCAGATTATGAAAACAACCGCAGCAAGTATGTTATGAACGACCCTTACGATTATTACGGCATTACAACCCACAGCTTTAACAGCGAAACAGGACTTTACGACCGTTTCCTCAACGGAAGATACATAAAATCCGTAGACAACAAATATGACGCTTACGGCTATCGCACCTATGCAAAGGAACGTGAGGATCTGGATCAGGCATATTTTTTCCATGCAGATTTGGATTTTCTTCTTGATGCCGCAAAAGAATATGCAAAGATCGGCGCTGAACAGGAGTATGTTTACCGTCCGATACAGGATGATTCATTTGTGTGTTCAACGATCGACTGGCTTACACAGGGCATGGGCGGCGATTCGGATTACAAGCAGATGCAGAATTCGATAGACAATATCGTAAAAGAGCTTGCAGAAAAGCTTCGCAATGGTGAAGATACAAGCTTTGACAAGCTGGAAAATAAGCTTAATATCCTCGGTGAAGAGATTTCCGTTTCCGACCTTATCAAAGTGCAGAAAAAGTCGCTTGAATTATCCAACAAACTTGGTACTATCGGATATGGTACGGATAAGCTTGCGGATAATGCAAAATGGGGTATCATCAAAAATCAGGGCGTTGCTTACGGTGATAAGATCGGCGGCAAGCTTGGCAGGCTTTATTCCTCGGCATTTGCAGCAGAGGTCGATCTGCACGTTCAGAAATGCTATGATATAGACAGCTCCGCAGAAAAGCAGGTCAAATTCGGCAAAGAGATATATGATCTTTTCGCAAAAGAAAGCCATGACGAAAATGCGCTTGACGATATTCTCAAACGCTACAATGAGTCGGTCAACGGTACTGCTGATATTAATAAGATCAAGTCACAGATAGAAGATTTTATAGCCCGATTGACTTAATCTAATTCAAGATAACCAAAAGCTGCTGCATTTCAATTGCGGCAGCTTTTGGAATTTATAACACTTTATCATGAAATAAGAAATTGTATAATGTAACATAAAATAAAAAAGTTATGGGATTGAATTATAGTGATGTGATAAAACATCGAATATAAACATGATTTTAGCAAGTCACAGTTTTTTTCCAGGCATTGTCGGCTTTGGAGCAACGAAATAAACAGGCTTGAAGCTGAGTAAGTATCAGCGCTGCCATTTCCGAATGGAGCATTTGGGGGTCCGAATGGTATTGCACTATTATTTCATTTATGATAGAATAATTGCATAGGAAGTGAGAACATGAAATATAATATTGCGATCTGCGATGATGAGATCAGCCAAATAAAAACTATCGAAGAATACCTTGAACGGTTTTCCGTAAAGACTGATGCAAAATTTCATATCGAACGCTTTACCGATGGCAATGAGCTTCTCAAAAAGTATTATAACGAAAGATCACCGTTTGATATATTGTTTCTTGATATGGAAATGCCCGTACAAAACGGTTTGGAAACAGCCGAAAAAATACGCCGTCTGCCGGACAGAAATGTTCTGATAGCGTTTATCACAAGCTATCCCGAATATATGCAGGACAGCTTCGATGTTCAGGCTTCACAGTATTTCACAAAACCCATTTCGTATGAGCTTTTTGAGCAGAAGCTTGAAAAAATGCTTGCATATATCGGTGAGATCGAAACGAATATAACGGTTATATCTCAAAAAAACGGTGAACTTATATTTCATCTTGACGATATTGTTTGCATCGAGTCGGACAAGAGGGCAGGAATTATCATAACCACAACCAAAGAAAGCGTTGAAGTCAGAGGAAAGCTTGCGGACTTTGAGAAGCAGCTTGCCGATAAATATTTTATCAGTATTCACAGGACTTGCCTTGCAAATATGCGATACATAAGAAAATTTAACGCCGACACGCTTGAATTCTCAACGGGCAAGCTCGTTTCCGTCAGCCGACGCAGACTTTCAGAGATAAAAGAAGCCTTTTCAAAATATATGGTAATGAGGTATAAACGATAATGAGCGCAGCTGTTCAGACGATTTTTGCAGTTCTCGGAACTTTTTTTGATATGTTTATCACTATGCTGTTTTATAAAACGTGTTTAGGCAGCAATATCAGGGTAAACAAGGTCACATTCTTTTCGGTTTATATTCTTTTATATTCAATTGGACTTGCCCTCAGTCAGTTTGGATTTTTGCCGGGATTCTACATTGTCAAATCCTTTATAATTATGTTCTGCCTGACTTTATTGTACGATGCAAAATGGACAACAAGATTTTTCACAGCTCTGTCTTATCTGCTGATCGGAATGATCTCAGAGGTTATCGGATATGGAATAATTATTGCGTCTGTAAAAAATGCCGATCCGCATTCTATGCAGAATTACAGTCTGATGCTGTCTATCATTTTCAATTTTATTATAGTATTGACAGTTACTCTTATATTAAAGAAAAATACTCGGATTATAAAGGGCAAGGACTATATCGGCTTTATAATTACGCCGCTGGTAAGCATCGCTACATTAATAAGCATATCAATTGAAACAGATACAAGTGAGCCCGATGCGGAAATAGGTATCTGTTTTGCTGCGGCAGGTTTGATGATAATAAATCTTATCGTATTTTATCTGCTGGAAAACATAATAGAAGCCACAGAAATTCGTGAAAAACAAAGCCGTATGGAGCAGCAGTTTGCCTTTCAGGAGCAAAAATACGAACAGGCTTCACGATCGTTCAAAAGCATAAGCAGCGTTATCCACGATACAAACAAGCATCTCGTTTATCTCAATGAATGTATTGAACGCCGGGAACTTGATGAAGCCAAGCGGTATATCGGTACTGCAACAGAGCATATAGACAGATCGTACAAGCGCATAAACACAGGCTTTCTGCCGATAGATGCACTTGTAAGCAATTCTATTAATATTGCCGAAGCGAATAATATCACATTCAAAAGTGATATAAAAATTGAAAAGGAACGCATCAATATTGAACGCTATGATCTGTGCGTTGCCTTGGGAAATCTTCTTGACAACGCAGTTGAAGCCTGCAAAAAAGTTCCCAATTGTGACGACAGGGTCATTTCCGTTTCGATAATAACTGCCGATATGTCGCTTGTTATAAATATTGAGAATACGGCTGTCAGAATGGCAGGAAATGATATGAAAACGGATAAGAATGATAAGATGTTTCACGGTTACGGAATAAGCAATGTTAAAGCGATCTCGGAAAAATACGGCGGTGTGTTTACCATTGAACGCCGTGAATCTTCGTGTGAAGCTACGCTTATTCTGCCGATACAATGAATGTTATGCTGTTATACAGCTGTACAGAGCAGTATTTCATTGCAGAATTGACTCTTCCTGTGCTTTGATATATGGCAATCCACAAAAATATCCTGACAAGTTCGGCGGTGCAAAGCTTGAATAGTGTCGTCACTCACCTTTGACAGGCGGCAAGCCTGCCTGTGGGTTCGTTCCTAACTCTTCAAGCTTTTCCCACGCCTCCTTTTGTCAGTCTATTTTTATGTCTTGCTATTGACAAAATCTACCGTTCACCGCCAAATAGCTACCGTTCACCGAAAACCTATTGCCTTTTCTATTAATTCATGCTATAAATTAAGTATGAACTGATAGGAAAGGCTTTTTTTATGCCGTTCTCATTCATGTAAAAACAAGAAAAAAACACCAAAAATAAGAAAGAGGTACTACTATGAATGAATTTGAAACAGTAAATACACTTGCAGAGGATCCCGTCGAAACAAAAAAGAAGATCCACGTTCCAAGTCTTGTGCTTATGATAATCGGAGCATTGTTTGCGCTGGTATTGCCAATCGTTACATATCCGTGCAGTATTGTCAGCCTTGTTATGAGCATAACCAAAAGGCATACTCATAAAACAACGTATGCTATCGTTATCAATATAATCGCTTTGCTGGCAGCATTAGTGAACTCAACACTTGGGGTATTACTGAATCTTGGCATTATTTCACTTTAAAGTTTTATACTAAACACCATTTAAAATTTGGAAAAAATCAAGCCGACAATCTCGAAT
>JBJEQL010000066.1:0-22053 GCA_051881735.1 Oscillospiraceae bacterium | reverse complement strand
AACTTCCCCGATGGACTTGAATATGTCGGAGAAAGTTCATTCTGCGGAACAGCTGTCGAAAAGGTATGGCTGCCCGACAGCGTGAAAACCTTGGGCAATCACGCTTTCGGCGGAAGCGGCTGCGTTGAGGTACGTCTGCCAGAGGGACTGAAAATGATCGAATGGTGGACATTTGGCAACTGCTATGCTCTGAAAACGGTCGAGCTGCCGTCAACGCTAAAGGTCATCGGATATTCTGCGTTTTGGGAATGCCGCAGCTTGGAGTTAGTCATTCCCGAGGGTGTGACAGCCATAGATCAATCAGCTTTATCCGGCGTAAAGTCCATTCATTTTCCTATGTCCGTGATAGAATACGGAGATTATTTTATAGACGACTATGACAAGCCCGAAATTTCCACGCCGAAATTCAACAAAGCGCTTTCGCTCGCTCTTTACGGCTATGACGGCACAAAACACCAAAATATAAAAATAAAATACACCGAAGCCGATGTCGGTGACGCTCTGTTCGTGCTTGCGGAAGATTATGAACGTAAGGTGATAACCGACCTTGACTTCTGCGGCGACCCCGAGCTTATACAATTCGACAAGGACGGTTACGGAAAGATATTCTTTCAATCCTACGACAAGCTTTGTCAGGCGGAGATATCGGGCGTCCGAAATAACCGTATATATTTCGGAGAAACGGACAGAAAGCTTTATCACCTCAAGGACAAAAGCGGCAGACAGCTTATCCTCTTCACCGTTTTTCGCAACGATAAGAATTTTCCTGCAAAAACATATATCCTTGAACCGGCTTACATTAATAAAGAGTCAACTTCCTCATATTACGACCCGACGCTCTCTTTTTCCTGCAAGGAGATAGGTTCGCAGAAGCTCGTTAGCATTGACGAGCAGAACGGCAGAGTGAAATTCACCGCCGAGCAGACAGCAGGGGAGCATTACTCCCTCGAAAACGGCGAATGTTCCCGTGAAGAGCTGTTCCCAACGCTGCGCAAGCTTATGAAAGCAGAAACGGAAAAGTATATCGGCGGCTTTGAAGTTGTCGGGGAGTATGACCTTGAAAGCTTTTTTGCAGATGATTTCAAATCCGATGATTATATTCTCGGCAGTTTTTCGGCGGAAACCCCTGCTTATGAGCCGATAAAAACAGAAACCGTTCAGATCGCAGAGCAAACTTTCGATATTGAAACAAATCACGTTAAGCTTTATCTCGGCGTGACCTGCGAAAGCATAGATTTTGATGCGCTTGCGAAGTTGAAAAATCTGTCCGTGCTGGAGATATCGGCGGAGAATGTGATGTCGCTCAAAGGAATCGAAAAGCTTGAAAACCTCCACTCACTCACGCTGAGATCGGGCAAAAATGGCGGCTTTTCGGATATGGAACAGCTTGATTTACTGGAAGATTTAAAGCTATACAGACTTAATTAATTCGTAATTCGTAATGCGTAATGCGTAATTATTTGTTCCGTTAAATATGTGTAAAAACGTAGGGGCGGATTCTATATCCGCCCGTCAATATTCATTTTTTACAAAAAACCTGTTTCCCTAAGGCAAAACCTAAAGGAAACAGGTTTATTTATTTTAAAAATCACGCTAAATCGGGACGGGAAACCCGTCCCCTACATAGGAACGTTTTTCTGAGTAACAAATAATTACGCATTACGCATTACGAATTCCGCATTATTAAAGCGCATTACGAATTACGCATTAACAATAACGCCCATCTGTCCGGGAACGGAACCGATTGCGTTTGCTTCGTCTGTGTCGATGTGCATTGCTCTTGCGTATGTATCGGAAACTCTGCAGACAACATCGCCGAGGATAGCTTTTCTCTCGGGAGTTTCAAGCTTTACCCAAACAACATCCTTGTCCTTTACGCCGAGTTCTTCTGCGTCAGCAGGGGTGAGGTGGATGTGTCTTTTTGCAACGATAACTCCCTCGCTAAGCTCAACTTCGCCGCAAGGTCCAACAAGCTTGCAAGCGCCTGAACCTGCTGTGTCACCGCTTTCTCTGATAGGAGCAGCAATACCGATAGAACGTGCGTCAGTTGCGGAGAGTTCAACCTGATCAGCTTTTCTGCATGGACCAAGGATAGAAACTCCTGCGAGGGATTTCTTAGGGCCTACTACTTCAACACGCTCTTCGCAAGCGTACTGACCGGGCTGGGAAAGATCCTTTTTCTTAGTGAGTGTGTGACCCTTACCGAAGAGAATTTCGAGAGTTTCCTCAGTAACGTGGACATGACGAGCCGATGTTTCAACAATAAATTCCTGTGACATATTTTTATCCTCCCAAAAATTAAATTATCCATAGAAAAGTATATCACTTTTGAAAAAAATGTCAAGATTTTTTGAGCATTCTGCCTGAATTTGCATAAATCATATAAAATTTGGAATAACACTTTTTCAGTTTGGAGTGTGGAGTATGGAGTGTGGAGTATGGAGTGTGGAGTATGGAGTGTGGAGTGTGGAGTGTGGAGTTAGGAGTATTTTTCCCCAACTCCTCACTCCAAACTCCTCACTTCTCACTATTTAAAAAACTTTTGTCAATTTAACCCTTGAATAAGTGTCGGAAATATGATATAATTAATCTATCTATTATGATTAGAGGGATTTTTATGAAAATTGCTATGCTTGAAGCTGCTACCGTTTCACGGGGCGATGTTTCGTTTGAGGAAATATACAAGCTTGGTGATGTGCGTGAGTTTCCGCTTACGCCGGTTGATAAGATAATCGAAAATATCGGTGACGCTGAGGCTGTTTTATGCAACAAAACGCCGTTCACAGCCGAAATCATGGAAAAATGCCCGAATCTGCGTTACATAGGACTTTGTGCGACAGGCTACAACAATGTTGATACGGCGGCTGCCTCAAGGCTCGGAATTACGGTCTGCAACGTTCCTGCTTACTCAGATTCTGCCGTTGCGCAGCAGGTTTTCGCTTATATCCTGCGTTACTGCAACAGAACAGGTGACTATGACCGCTTTGTAAAGGACGGCGGCTGGGTGCAATCGGCAACGTTCTCGGCGTTTGAGTTCCCGACTGTTGAGCTGGACGGAAAAACGCTCGGAATTATCGGCTACGGCAGGATTGGTCACGCTGTTTCAAGGATAGCTCTTGCTTTCGGCATGAAAGTCCTTGTATATACTCGCACAGTTCGTCCCGAAAATGACGTTCGTTTCGTTTCGCTTGACGAGCTTGCGGCTGAATCGGATTTTATCACGCTGCATTGTCCGCTAACGCCCGAAACTGACGGACTTGTGAACCTTGAACTGCTGAAAAAATGCAAGCCTACTGCAATGCTTATCAACACATCGAGAGGTGCTGTTGTGAACGAAAAAGACCTGCGTTATGCGCTTGATAACGGCATCATCGCAGCAGCAGGACTGGACGTTCTTCTGCAGGAGCCGATGAGCGCAGATGACCCATTGCTTGATTCGGACAAATGTATGATAACTCCGCACGTTGCATGGTCGCCTGTCGAAACACGCATACGTCTGATGAAAGTTGCTGCGGATAATCTTTCCGCATTCATCGCAGGCAAGCCGAAAAATAAAGTTAATTAAGGAGAAAAACAATGTTTAATATAGAAGACAAAAAGAGAATCGTTATCAAAATAGGTTCATCCACGCTCACGCACAACACAGGCAGGCTCAATATCCGCCGAATGGAAAACCTCGTCAAGATAATTGCCGATATTCAGAACAGCGGCAAGCAGGTAACACTTGTTTCGTCAGGTTCTATCGCACTCGGACGCTCAAAACTCGGCATAAACGAACGCCCTAAGGAAACTCGTCTTAAACAGGCTTGCGCAGCTGTCGGACAATGCGAGCTTATGTATATGTATGACAAGCTTTTCGGTCAGTATAATCTCACCGTTGCGCAGCTTCTTCTCACAAAATACAGCATTGAAGGTCCACGCAAGCAGAACATCGTCAACACTATGGAAGAACTGCTTTCAAGAGGAATAATCCCTATCATAAACGAAAACGACACCGTTGCTATTGATGAGCTGGAGCTTGAAATAGGTGAGAATGATTCGCTCGGTGCTTATGCCGCAATTATCGCAAAGGCTGACCTGCTTATTATCCTTTCCGATATTGACGGATTTTATGATTCCAACCCGAACACAAACCCGAATGCAAAGCTTATCCCTGTCGTTCGTGAGATAAACGATGAAGTCCGTGAGCTTGCAGGCGACGCAGTTTCGGGACTTGGCACAGGCGGAATGATAACCAAGCTCAACGCCGCAGAGATCGCAATGAACGGCGGAATCGACATGGTGATACTTAACGGAAGAAAACCCGGAACGCTCTACGACTTCTTTGACGGAAAGCAGGTCGGAACGCTCTTTACAGCCGAAAAGGAGATATGATTATGAACTATGCAGAAACACTCGGCAGCCGTGCAAAGGCTTGCAGAAAAGCTGCCGCAAACGCAAGTACAGCTGAAAAGAACAATGCTCTCTCTGCTATATCCTGCGCATTAAGGCTGAACGTTGATTCTATACTTGAAGCAAACGAAAAAGACCTTAATGCTGCTCGTGAAAACGGTATGAGTGAGGCTATGCAGGACAGACTCCGCCTTACCGCCGACAGAATAAACGGTATTGCAGACGGTGTTGACGATGTTATAAAGCTTGAAGACCCCGTTGGCGAAACGGTCAGCGGCAGCGTTCGTCCGAACGGAATGAGCATTACAAAAATTCGTGTTCCGCTTGGTACTATCGCAATTATTTTTGAATCAAGACCGAATGTTACAGTCGATGCAGCTGTTCTTTGCCTTAAATCGGGCAACGCCGTTATTTTAAGGGGAGGAAAGGAAGCTTTCAACTCAAATAAGTGCCTTTGCGATATCATGCGCTCGGCTCTTAAAGAGGTTGGCTTCCCCGAAGACCTTATCCAGCTGGTCGAGGACACTTCAAGAGAGGTTTCCGCAGAGCTTATGCGCTGCTCGGAATATATCGACGTCCTTATCCCGAGAGGAGGTGCAGGACTTATCCGTGCCTGCAAGCAGAATGCGACCGTTCCCGTTATCGAAACAGGCACGGGAAACTGCCACGTCTATGTAGACGAAACAGCTGACCTTGATATGGCTGTAAGAATCGTAAACAACGGAAAAACACGCCGTGTATCGGTGTGCAACGCTGTTGAATCGCTGCTTGTGCATAAGAATATCGCCGAAAAATTCCTGCCAATGATAAAGGCAAAGCTTGACGAAAAGCACGTTGAGATAAGAGGCTGCGAGCGCACAAAGGCTATCCTCGGCGCAGATGTTGTTCCTGCGACCGAAGAGGACTATGCGACAGAATTCCTTGATTATATCATCTCGGTAAAGGTCGTTGACACGCTTGACGAAGCTATCGAGCATATCGACAGATACACAACGCACCATTCCGAATGTATCGTAACAAACGACCTTGCAAATGCTGAACGCTTCAAAAAGGAGATTGACGCAGCTGCGGTTTATGTCAACGTTTCGACAGCGTTTACAGACGGCGGAATGTTCGGACTTGGCGCAGAGATAGGCATCTCAACGCAGAAGCTCCATGCAAGAGGCCCGATGGGTCTGCGTGAGCTTACGTCCGTAAAGTTCCTTATCGGCGGAAACGGTCAGATACGCTCGTAATTCCGTATTATGTTTTAAGGTGGTATTATGAACAGTAACGATAACAAAGACAAGGATATTTTCGACTATGACAGCTATGTAAAGTCGAACGGAAAGAAGAAAAAAACGCCGAAAGCACCCAAAACTCCGAGAGCGCCGAAAAATCCCAAAGCAATCGCCGATGAGAAGCGCAGACAGGAGATGAAGCAGCGTCAGGAGAAAAAACGTGACGAATCTATCGAGAGCATCCGAAGAATGTTCGATGACGCACTTGACGAACGTTCGGAAGAGCTTGCAGAGCTGACGATGAACGAACCCGAACCCGAAATGCCGATAACGGTAGGCGAGGGCGGAAAGCGCAGAGGATACCTTATCCTCGGTGCGCTGATAATCGTTCTTGCGGTGATAGGTCTGTTCTCAACGATAGGTTTCACCGTGGACAAGTTCAAGGCGTTCGCAGACAATACACAGCAGAAGACCGAGTTCGCACGGTTCATATATCCTGTTGTTATATGCGACCCGGCGCCGTTCGATCAGTCGGTCAAGCTGCGCAGCGATACTGTCATAACCGCTGCGATATGGGATATTATCCTCTATGAGGACAAGAGCAAGTATGAAGCCGACTTCGATATGATAATCGTACCCGAACTTGATGTTGAACAGCACGCCGCAAAGCTTTTCGGACAGGGACTTTCGATAAAGCACCAGTCTATCCTCGGGGCAGATGTTCAGTTCTATTATAATGAGGACATAAAGTCATACCGTATCCCTTCAAACCCGAAATACTTCACATATTCGCCGTATATTGAGGAGATAACGAGAGTAGGCGAGAGCTACACCGTTACGGTAGGTTATGTTTCTCCGACTCCCGCATGGCTCACACTCACGAGCGATGAACAGCCTAAGCCTGAAAAATACGTTAACTACGTTGTTTCAAAGCGTGGTGAGGAGTATACACTCATAGGTATACAGCAGTCGGATAAGGTTCCCGAAGAAGCAGGAAATTATTAATGCGTAATGCGTAATTATTAATTCGGAATTATTTTGTATTTGCAGATCTGTTCCGAAATGTAGGGGCGGATTCCATATCCGCCCGTCATTAGCCGATATTGCGCACAAAATATATGTAGGGGACGGGTTTCCCTTCCCGGTCTAATTATTAATGCGGATCTTATAATTTCAAAAGGAAAGGAATATTGTAAATATGAACAGCGAAATCAGAAACGAAAACCTCTGGCAGGATGGTGAGATAAAGATCGACTGGGTAAAGGCGAATATGCCGCTTTTGCGCAGCATTGAAAAGGAATTTTCCGAAACCAAGCCTTTTTCAGGGATAAAAATCGCACTTTCGGTGCATCTTGAAGCAAAAACTGCATATCTTTGTAAAGTCCTTGCAGCAGGCGGAGCTGAAATGTATGTCACAGGCAGCAATCCGCTCTCAACTCAGGACGATGTCGCAGCTGCGCTTGTTCATGACGGACTGAATGTATATGCATGGTACGGAGCAACCGATGAGGAGTACCACAGACATACTTCAAGAGTAATCGAAGCAGGCCCGAATATCATCATCGATGACGGCGGCGACCTTGTTCACCTTATCCATACAGAATATACGGATAAAATTGCAGACGTCATCGGCGGATGTGAGGAAACCACAACAGGCATTATCCGCCTTATCGCAATGGATAAAGCAGGGGAGCTTAAATTCCCGATGGTTCTCGTCAATAACGCCGACTGCAAGCACCTTTTCGATAACCGCTATGGCACAGGTCAGTCCGTATGGGATGGTATCAACCGTACAACCAACCTTATCGTTGCAGGAAAGAACGTCGTTGTCGCAGGCTACGGCTGGTGCGGAAAGGGCGTTGCAATGAGAGCGAAAGGTCTTGGCGCAGAGGTGATCGTGACCGAAGTTGACCCGATAAAGGCAATGGAAGCTGTAATGGACGGCTTTAAGGTAATGAAAATGAGCGAAGCTGCAAAGATAGGCGACTTCTTTGTGACCGTAACAGGCTGCCGTGACGTTATCACAGAAGAGCATTTCTACCTTATGAAGGACGGAGCGATCTGCTGCAACGCAGGACATTTCGATGTAGAAGTAGACGTTGCCGCACTCCGCAGAATAGCTGTTGAAGCGAAGGTCGCACGAAAGAATATCATGGGATATAAGCTTTCGAACGGAAATACAATAAATGTTATCGCAGAGGGCAGACTTGTAAACCTTGCAGCAGGTGACGGACATCCTGCCGAAATAATGGATATGAGCTTTGCTATCCAGGCGCTTTCAGCACTCCACCTTGTAAAGAATAAGGGAGATATCGGTAAAGACGGAATGACGATAGATGTACCGAAGTATATCGACAACGAAGTTGCAGAACGTAAGATAAAATTCTGGGGTATGGAGATCGATAAGCTTACGGAAGAACAGGAAAAGTACCTGGGAGAGTTTTGAGTTTAGAGAGTGGAGTTTGGAGTTATTTTAACGTGTAATTAATGAGGATTAAAACCGTAAAGTTGACGTAAATTTTCGTCTGCTTTGCGGTTTTTACGGTAATCCCGCTTTAAAAATAACTCCACTCTCCACTCTCAACACTTCAAACTTAAAATAATATTTCGCATAAAATAAAAAATCATTGACAATCTGAACAGAAAATGCTATAATTTTATAGGTTATATGCTTTAAAGGTTTAAAGCAGACTTAACTTTAAACCTTTAAGGAGTTAAAACGGATTTAACTTTTGTAAAAAGCATATTGCCGATACTTATTATCCAATACTTTTTTAAAAAAGGGGAATGTTTATGAAATCTATCAAGAAGATCGCAGCTTGCGCACTCGCTTGCGTGACCGCTGCAATGACTTTCGCAGGCTGCGGAAGCACTTCAGACGAAGGCTCTGCTAACGCAGAGGGCAAGGTTTACAACGTTGGTATCTGCCAGCTCGTTGAACACGCTGCTCTCGACGCTGCAACTCAGGGCTTCAAGGACAAGCTCACAGAGCTCCTCGGCGCTGATAACGTTGTTTTCTATGAGCAGAACGCTCAGGGCGAAAGCACAAACTGCTCCACTATCTGCCAGGGCTTCGTTTCCAACGGATATGACCTTATCCTTGCTAACGCTACACCTGCACTTCAGGCTGCTGCAGCTTCCACAAACTCAATTCCGATCCTCGGCACATCCGTTACCGACTACGGTACAGCTCTCGATATCTCCGACTGGACAGGCACAACCGGTACAAACATCTCCGGTACAGCTGACCTTGCTCCTATCGATGAGCAGGAAAAGATGCTCAAGGAACTCTGCCCCGATGTTAAGCAGGTAGGTATCCTCTACTGCTCTTCCGAGGCTAACTCCAAGTATCAGGCTCAGAAGTTCGGCGAAGCTCTTACAGCTGACGGTATCGCATTCAAGGAATACTCCGCTGCTGACAGCAACGAGATCCAGTCTATCACAAACACAGCAATTGGCGAATGTGATGTTCTCTACATCCCGACCGATAATACAATGGCTTCCAATACTGAGATCATCAAGAATATCTGCGTTCCTGCAGGCATTCCTGTAATCGCAGGTGAAGAAGGCATCTGCAAGGGCTGCGGTATCGCAACTCTTTCAATCAGCTACTATGACCTCGGCGTAACAACAGGCGAAATGGCTTACGAGATCCTCAAAGAAGGCAAAAATCCTGCAGAAATGGAGATCCGTTACGCTCCTAACGTTGTTAAGGAATACAACGCTGAGATCTGCGAATCACTCGGCATCACAATTCCCGAGGACTATGTTGCTATCGCAGCAGAATAAGCTGAATTTCTAATCAGACTTAATGCGGAAACGGAGCATTGTTGTTCCGTTTCCAAATTAAGTTTAATTAAATTAACTTGAAAGGAATTAGCAAATATGAACATTATGTCGCTCGTAAACGCACTTCCGGGCTCAGTCGCTCAGGGTCTTATCTGGGGACTTCTTGCCATTGGCGTTTACATAACCTACAAGATCCTTGATTTCGCCGACCTTACGGTTGACGGAACCCTCGGAACAGGCGGTGCAGTTGCCGTTGTCCTCATCATTAACGGTGTACCCGTGCCGATCGCAATTGTCTGCGCATTTCTCGCAGGCTGCCTTGCAGGACTTGTAACAGGTCTTTTTAATACGCTGCTCGGTATTCCCGGAATCCTTGCCGGAATCCTTACTCAGCTTGCACTCTATTCGATCAACCTCGATATCATGGGTCAGGCTAACACGGCTATCAACGTTGACAAGTATCCGTTATTCATGTCGCTTAGATTTATCCCCGAAACAATTATCAAGGGTGTTGCGGTATGTGCAATAATCATCGCTATTCTCTACTGGTTCTTCGGTACGGAGTACGGCTTTACTATCCGTGCGACAGGATGTAACGCAAATATGGCAAGAGCACAGGGTATCAATACCAAGAAATCGACCGTTATCGCACTCATAATTTCAAACGGACTTGTCGGACTTGCAGGCGGACTTCTTGCACAGTATCAGGGCAACGCCGATGTAAATATGGGACGAGGCGCTATCGTAATCGGACTTGCAGCCGTTATCATCGGCGAAGTTTTTGCAGAGCTTATCCTCGGCAAGCACCTTAACTTTGTCGGCAGACTTGCATTCACAGCAGTCGGCGCAATAATCTATTTTATCGTTATCCAGATCGTACTTTGGCTCGGACTTTCGACACAGAACACAAAGCTCTTCTCGGCTATCGTTGTTGCGATCTTCCTTGCAGTTCCGTATATCAAGAGATCAATGAAGAATTCATTCCGCACAGCAGGAAAAAATTCCGCTTTAAGCGCAGAGAAAGGCGGTTCGGACAATGCTTGAGTTAAAATGCATAAAAAAGACGTTCAACGCAGGAACGATAAATGAAAAAAAGGCGCTCAACGGCGTTTCGCTTAAGCTTAACGAGGGCGATTTTTGCACGGTTATCGGCGGAAACGGCTCGGGTAAATCAACAACACTTAATGCAGTTGCAGGCGTTTGGCCGGTTGATTCGGGTTCTATTTTCATCGGTGGAACAGACGTTACAGGGCTCTGCGAACATAAGCGTGCGAAGTACCTCGGCAGAGTTTTCCAGGACCCGATGACGGGAACGACCGCAACAATGGAAATTCAGGAAAACCTTGCGCTTGCAGCAAGACGAGGACAGAGCCGTTCGCTCAGATGGGGCATCACAAAGCAGGAACGTGAAGAGTACCACGAACTGTTGAAAATGCTTGACCTTGGATTAGAGGACAGAATGACTTCCAAAGTCGGACTGCTCTCGGGCGGTCAGCGTCAGGCACTCACATTGCTTATGGCAACATTGAAAAAGCCGCAGGTATTGCTTTTGGACGAGCATACAGCCGCACTTGACCCGAAAACAGCAGCAAAGGTACTTGAACTTTCGGATAAGATCATCTCGGAGAATAAGCTTACAGCACTTATGGTAACACATAATATGCACGATGCAATTATCCACGGCAACCGTATCGTAATGATGAACGAGGGCAGAATCATCTTTGAAGCAAGCGGTGAAGAAAAGAAAAAGCTTACAGTCGAAGATCTGCTCAAGAAGTTTGAAGAAGACGGCGGCGCATCAACTATCAACGATAGTATGATACTGGGATAATTATAGTGCGTAATGCGTAATTATTTATGCTTTGAAAAACTGTAGGGGACGGGTTTCCCGTCCCGAGCCGTAAGGCTTTGTCGGTAAAAAAAGAACCTGTTTTCAAAGGAGATTTTCCAATGAAAACAGGTTTTTTATGGATGGGCGGATATGGAATCCGCCCCTACGTTTTTGTACAAATTTAACGGAACAAATAATTACGCATTAAATTTTACTTTCCTATAAACTTTTTCAGCTGTGCTTTCGGAACTGCTCCGATAAGCTGATTTTTAAGCTTTCCGCCTTCAAAAAGCAGCAATGTCGGGATGCTCTCTATGCCGAATTTCATAGCAAGCTGCTGTTCCTCATCGACATTCACTTTGCAGAACTTTACGTCCGTTATCTCCTCGGAAAGCTCGTCCACTAACGGGGAAACCATCATGCATGGACCGCACCATGATGCCCAAAAATCCACAAGCACGGGTTTATCCGACTGCAGAACTTCCTGCTCAAAATTTTGATATGTTAATTCTGTTGTCATCTTTTATCATTCCTTTTTAATTTTTATATCGAGTTGCCCTTGATTCTTGTTGTAAGTCCGTTTATCTCAATAGCAGGGTCGTCAAGGTCGATTATAAGGCATCTTCTGCCGTCAACTACGGTCGTTCTCACCTTTTCCGTTGCGTCCTTGCTTATGCTTACGGTTATTTCGGGGGTCGAAAGCTTTGTTTTCGGCTCAACGAGGTTAGTTGCGGTCAGTCCGCCGCTGCCTACTTTGTTCTCGAATATCGTTTTCAGTCCCTCAAGTCTTTCATCACTCACGCCCGAATCGGAGAGAATGTTATACATTCTGTTTCCGTCCACAACAGGCAGCTCTGTTTCGTTCTTTGACTCTGCAACAAGCTCACGAAGCTTCTCGTTTACCTGTGTAATAACGGTGTAGTTCAGCTCGTCACCGCATACGTCATGCATGACCTGCTGGAAGGTTTTTTTCTCACCGTTTGCGCTCATTCTGAACTCACAGCCGAGTACATCGTTAACAAATGAAACATTTGGCTTTTTCGGTGATTTTGTGAAGTACATAACGCTGTTTACATCGGGCGCTCTGTCGCTGAAAACAGGGTAGAAGAAACCGTCTGTCGGCTCTCTTGCTATGACAAGTTCGGTGTTGGGCTTCTTGGATATCGTGTTTGAATCACCATCAAACATCAAGCCGTCATCGTTCGTTACAGCAGGGCAAACTGCGCATACGATAAAGTTGTATTCATCAGCCGCCGAATCAAGGTCATCACCGTTGCGATCTCTTGACATTATGCTGTATGAGCAATGTCCGATGATGATAGTATATGCAGGTTCGTATGCAAGATTATTGATAATTTTTTCCAAAAGCGCAGCACAAGTAGCTTCATCGGCAAGCTTTGTTCTGACAGCTTCCCAAAGCACTCTCTGCGAACCGCCTTCATCATATTGCTCACGAGGAAAAGGATATTCGAGAAGACCTTTTCCGAGATTTCCCTTAAAAACCTTTGAAAGCGACTCCATGAGGACAGCACCGATCTCTTCGGGTGTGAGTGAGTATAACTCATTCGACTGACAGCGAACGTTTTTCTGCGTATCTATGTAAGCGGTAAGAACACGATTGAGCGTGAAAAGACCGCTGTGTTCACCGAAATTTTTCTTTATCTCGGCAAGCTCTTTTTTGTTCATAAAAATTAACCACCTTATGTAAAATTATAGATTAATTATACTATTTTTTGCTTGAAAAGTCAACGCTAAATTAATGCGTAATGCGAAATTAAAGTGATAAATCACTTATGCATAGCTGACATTTGTCGTTTATGCCGCGAAGTGCCGAGCGTTTTAAGCCGACATCGTATGAGCGGCTGAAAAATACTAAACACCAATAAAAAACGGAAAAAATCTGCGCCGAAATCCTACATATCGAGATTGTCGGCTTGATTTTTTCCATATTTTAAATGGTGTTTAGTATAAGACTGCATAACTGCTTGACAATTGCGGCGGAAATGGTATAATAGGAGTAGGAAGTGATTGAAAAGTGATTATTTCAGCAATTGAACAACCTATAGAGCAAAAACACACCGGTAAAGGTAATCCTAATGCAATATTGATTTTCGATGTTGAACTAAATTCACGTCAGGAACGACTTCTAAAACTACTCCCCGAATACGACAGTCGTGCTATTGTTCCTAAAGGTTCTGTAAACATGGCTGACTTATCAGCGTTAACAGCAAAAACCGGCAATGAATTTGCGATGTTTACCAAAGGTAACGAGCGAATGGTTGTACGTGGTAATACAGGTGGTGTTAACATAGATGTAGAGCAGGCAATGCATCTTAATACAGAAGGATACCGATGGAGTGGTCATACTCATCCGGGAACGGAAATTAATACAACAATTCCTTCGTCCGGAGATAAAGAAATTCTTAATTGTTTTGATCAAGAGCAAAGCGTTATCTATGATTCAAAAGGTAATTTCCGTACGTTTGAAAAGGAGTGATTTTATGTGTAAGCGATTTGACGATTGGTCTGATGAAATCAAGGCATATTGTTCTAAAAATGGATTGAATTTTGAGAAAGTCAAGGCATCATCAAAATGCTGGGGAAAAAATGATTTAATATTACAGCATTATATTCCCACCAGCAGCAATGCAGGCTTACTTGATGAAACTCCGATGCCTATTGTTCTTATGATTACAAAAACAAGTAATGGTCTTTTGTTTGAACAGACAGAATACACCAAAAAGTATTTATCTTAAGTTTATAACCGCTTTGAGAGATCAAGGCGGTTTTTCTATGCCAAAAATGAGTTGATAACAATGGAATCTTGCGCTCAATGCAATTGCAGCTGTACCGACAAGGTGTTTTTCGGAAAAAATGAAAATTGTAACTTATGCCGAAATTTTAAAGATATGCACCCTTAAACATAAAAAAATCTGTGCAAACCGCTGCAAAAAAATGTGATTGTATGTTAGTGTGAAACCGTTGTAGAATGAAATAAAAAACACAACTAAAGGGGTAAAATTAATGACAGAAGCATTCTACAAATTCCCTCACGCACTTTTTTCAGAAAAATACATCGGAGTTTCCAACGAAGGAAAGCTGCTCTATTGCCTTATGCTTGACAGACTTGGGCTTTCGAGGAAAAACGGCTGGAAAGACGCTGACGGAAGAACGTTCATCATCTTTACAAGGGAAGAAGCGAGTCGCACACTCTGCATTGGAAAGGACAAAACCGCTCGTATATTCTCCGAGCTTGAACGTGCAGAGCTTATAACGCAGAAAAAACAGTATCTCGGCCGACCTACGCTCATATATGTGAACGAACTGACAGCGGAGATTCAGGACACCGAAAACCGTAAAAGCAGTTCTTCGGATGACGTTAATGCAGACATTCAGACATCGGAAAATCCGACCTGCAGAGAGCGTGAAAACGGACATTCTGACAGCGTCAAAACCGCCGCAACCAAGACTAATAATAACCAAAACAAAAAAAGTCAGACTGATATTAACCACACCGACCCTATCAAGACCAAAGCCGCCTGCGGCTCGGACGGAATGAACTGCAGGAATGGAAAACATAACAGCGAAAAGCTTTTGAAAGAGCGTGTAAACAATGCTATCGAAATAGAAACGCTTAAACGGAGCTATCCTGCATCAGATAATTCGATAGACGAGATACGTGATATTATTGTCGATGTTATAAGCGGACGGCGCAGAGTTACCTTTGAGGGAAAGACTATTCCCGAAGATATTGCCGCAGAGCGCTTCGAAAAGCTTGGCAATGAGAATGTTCGCATGACGCTTGATGCGCTCGCAGAATCAGAAACCGAGATACGCCGAGTTGACGCATACATTGCAACAATGCTTTACAGTTCGACATTCACAGCTTTTTCGCGAAATGAAGTCGGGTGGAAGAAGCTGATTTAGTGTGGAGTTTTTTATAGTGAGGAGTGAGGAGTGAGGAGTGTGGAGTGAGGAGTGTGGAGTGTGGAGTGAGGAGTGTGGAGTGTGGAGTGAGGAGTGTGGAGTGAGGAGTGAGGAGTGTGGAGTGAGGAGTGTGGAGTGAGGAGTTAGGAGTATTTTTCCCAAACTCCACACTTCACACTCCAAGCTCCAAGCTCCAAGCTCCAAACTCCACACTCCAAACCCCAAATTAATTCTTTTTTTCTCTTGCATTTTTCTGCGTTATGTGATATAATTAACAATAAGTATTTATTGAAAAGGAAATTCGGAAAATGAGCATTGCAGACCGCATTTTTATAGATAATGTCAAGGATATACTTGAAAACGGAACGTGGGATACAGGTATGGACGTTCGCCCAAAGTGGGCAGACGGTACTCCTGCACACACGATAAGCCGCTTCTGCGTTGTCAACCGCTACGACCTCTCCAAAGAATTCCCGATAACGACTCTGCGCAGGACTTTTCTGAAAACTGCTGTTAAGGAGCTGCTTTGGATATGGCAGAAGAAGTCGAACAACATAAACGACCTTGACGCACATATTTGGGACAGCTGGGCAGATGAAAACGGTTCTATCGGCAAGGCTTACGGTTATCAGCTTGGCGTTAAGCACCACTATCCCGAGGGCGATTTCGACCAGGTTGACCGTGTGCTTTACGACCTTAAGCACAATCCGTCAAGCAGACGTATAATGACGAACCTTTACAATCATCACGACCTTTCGGAAATGGGACTTTACCCCTGCGCATACAGCATGACATTCAACGTTTCGGGCGGAAAGCTCAACGCTCTGCTCAATCAGCGTTCGCAGGATATGCTCACGGCGAACAACTGGAACGTTTGTCAGTACGCTGTGCTTGTGTATATGCTTGCGCAGGTGAGCGGACTTGAACCGGGTGAGCTTGTTCACGTTATTGCAAACGCTCACATCTATGACAGGCACGTTCCGATAATAAAGGAAATAATCAAGAATGAGCCGTTCGATGCGCCTAAGTTCAACATCGACAGCTCTGTTACCGATTTTTATAAATTCACGCCCGACAGCTTCTCGCTCGAAGGTTACAAATATCACGACAGCGATTTCAAGATCGAAGTCGCAATATGAAAGGGGAGCGTTCTATATGCTTATTGCGATAGCTGCAGTTGACGCCGATTTTGGAATCGGCAAAAACGGAGATCTGCTCTTTCACATTCCCGAGGATATGAAGTTTTTCCGCAGCACAACGCTTGGTCATACCGTGATCATGGGAAGAAAAACGCTGGAGTCTTTGCCGAACGGGAAGCCGTTCAAGGACAGGCACAACGTTGTTTTATCGAGAGATGAAAGCTTTGCACCCGAGGGTGTGGAGGTTTTGCACGATGTTGCAGATGCCGCAAAGTTCGCAGAAAGTGAGGAAGAGATCTTTGTTTGCGGCGGCGGAGAGATCTACCGTCAGCTGCTTCCATACTGCAAAAAGGCACTTATCACGAAAATTGACGCTCACGCAGATGCAGAGGTGTTCTTCCCGAATCTTGACGAGCTGCCCGAATGGAAGCTTACGCAATGTTCGGACGAGCATGAACACGAGGGACTGAAATATCGTTTCTGCACATACCTTAATAATGCGTAATGCGTAATTATTTTTGAACGCACAAAAATATTGTAGGGGACGGGTTTCCCGTCCCGGTCGCACAGATATACATTAGGTTTCATAATAATTTGTAACCCCGAATTAATTATTATGCCGTAGGCGAAAAGAGGCTTTTATGGACGAAAGATTGGAACAGTTCAAACAATGGATAATTGAAGCGGAGAAAATTGTATTTTTCGGCGGTGCAGGCGTTTCTACCGAAAGCGGAATACCCGATTTCCGCAGCGTTGACGGACTTTACAATCAGAAATACAAATATCCGCCCGAAACGATACTCAGCAGGTCGTTTTTTGTCAATCATCTTGCGGATTTTTATGAATTCTACCGTGAAAAAATGCTCTGCCTTGACGCAAAGCCGAACTCTGCGCACTATGCGCTTGCAAAGCTGGAGCAGATGGGCAAGCTTACCGCTGTTGTAACGCAGAATATTGACGGACTGCACTATGCGGCAGGAAGCAAGACGGTCTATGAGCTTCACGGCTCAGTCCACCGCAACTATTGTCTGCGCTGCGGAGAAAATCATCCTGCGGAGTATATCAAGAGCGTTGACGGCCCACCGCCTTGCCTTAAATGCGGCGGACTTGTAAAGCCTGATGTTGTGCTTTATGAGGAAGGCTTGAATCAGGACACAGTGAACGGTGCAGTCAAGGCTATCTCTGAAGCGGATATGCTCATAATCGGCGGCACTTCGCTGACGGTATATCCTGCCTGCGGACTTATCGACTATTTCAAGGGCAATCGCCTTGTGCTTATAAACAAGACACCAACGCCGAAGGACAGCGCTGCCGATCTGCTTATTCAGGACAGTATCTGCAAGGCGTTCAGCGTGGTGGACGAGTCATGATCGATCTAACGATGAAAAAGGCGTTGACAGCGGTTTTAACGGTCATAATTTCCGCAGCAACGCTTTCCGCCTGCGGTTCTTCCACATCGGAAACTGCAGAAACAACAGTACCGGAAACGGCTGTAAGCACGACCGCATTTGAGGGTGAAAGCGGAATTATTATCCACGATACTGACACTGAAGATACAGACGCAAGAAAGCTTACCTCTGCGGAAAGTATTGAGATAACTTTGCTTGAAGAAAATACCGAAAGTGTTTTCGAAACAACTGTTGCTGAAACAGAAAGCTTTAAGCTTAACGAAAACGCCGAACTTTGTCTTTCAAAGCTTAAATTCGGAATGAGCAGAAGTGAAGCCGAAGCTGTCGTTGAGGCGGAACTTGTTGAAGATGCGCTCAGTCCTTTTTACAGCGTTTATAATGATATTTCCGTTGATATTGACGAAAAGTTTAACGGCGCAATGTTCACTTACGGTGAAAGCGGACTGGACGAAGCTGCGCTTTATGCCTTACCTTTGAACGAAGAGGAATGTGCTGCTTTAAGGGATAGAATTATTGATTTTTTCAGCGCTGCTTACGGTTTTTCCGCTGACGATTGGGAGATTGACGAAAACAGCGACTTCTGCAAAAAGGACAGCGTTTCGATTTTTACAAGGGTATATTTATCAGACGGTTCTTATTCGCTTAGCCTGCTTATAACAAGCTGGGATCACCGAAGCTTTAAAAATCAGGAACAGCGCCCGATCTTACCGTAAAATACCATAAAGGAGTTTATATAAAATGAATTTACCACAGTTTACCACAGATGAGATAATCGAACGTGCGCTGCGTGAGGATATCAACTACATAGACGCTGCGACCGACTATCTGCTTGACGATGACGATGTTTCAACGGCGCGTTTTGTTGCAAAGGCAAGCGGCGTGCTCTGCGGAATCGACATTGCGGTCCGTGTTTTTGAGATGCTTGACAAGGACGTTTCCGTTCAGATAAACATCAAGGACGGCGGTAAAGTCGAAAAGGGCGATGTTATCGCTGTTGTTACAGGCAAGACAAAGGCTATACTCAAAGCAGAGAGAACTGCGCTCAACATTTTGCAGCACATGTCGGGTATTGCGACCGAAACTGCAAAATACGCAGAGTGCTGCAAGGGTACAAAGGCTCATGTTACCGAAACAAGAAAGACTCTCCCGGGGCTTCGTGCTATTGAAAAGTACGCTGTAACGGTCGGCGGCGGAAAGAACCACCGCTTCAATCTATCGGACGGAGCAATGCTCAAAGATAACCACATTGACGCATACGGCAGCATTACAAAGGCTGTTGAAGCGCTGCGCAGCAAGATGGGTCACATGATAAAGATAGAGGTCGAAGTCAGAAACGAGGACGAACTTCGTGAAGCGCTTGCCTGCAAGGCAGATGTTATCATGCTTGACAACATGACCTGCGAACAGATGAAGAAATGCGTTGAAATTGCTGACGGAAAGGCTGTTCTTGAAGCTTCGGGAAATGTTACTCTCGACAATATGGCAGAGGTTGCAGCTACGGGAGTTGACATCGTTTCGGTCGGTGCGCTCACACACTCTGTCAAGGCGTTCGATATTTCTCTTAAAATCGATAAAAAGTAAGGTCTTATAAATGAAAAAAAGAATGACTATTTTATATGAGGTCGGCGGAAAGCTTTATGTCAACCTCACAAATAAGTGCCCCTGCAACTGCACGTTCTGTATACGTCACAACGGCGACGGAGCTTACGGCAGCGACAGCCTTTGGCTTGAACATGAGCCTACGCTTGACGAGATAAAGGCTGCTTTCGCAAAAACGGATATGAGCAAATACAAAGAGGTCGTTTTCTGCGGTTACGGTGAGCCTATGGAAAGAGTCAACGAGGTAATTGCGGTCGGTGAATTCGTCAAGGCGAACTACGGAGTTACCGTGCGCCTGAACACAAACGGTCTTGGCGACAAGATACACGGCGTTCCTACGGCAAAGCTTCTGCAGGGTGCTGTGGATATTGTTTCGATATCGCTCAACTCCTACTGCAAAGAGAAATACAACGAGGTCACACATCCGAAATGGGACGACGCATTTGATGCGATGCTTGCCTTTGCGGCTGACTGCAAATCGTATCTGCCGCAGGTCATCTTTACGGTCGTTGACGTTATACCGCCCGAGGACATAAGCCGTGCAAAGGCTCTTGCAATGAGTATCGGCATTCCGCTCAGGGTGCGTGAATATGAAGGATAAGAAAGGAATAGATTATTATGGCAAAAAGTTCTGCTGAAATGATTAAATTCAAGGGTGTTGACGCTGTTGAGCTTCGATATGGCGGATATCATGCGATCGTTATCCCAAGCCTTGGTACAAACGTTATGCGTTTCCGTGACGAGGATAAGGGAATGGAGATCTTCCGCTATTCGGACGACCTCACAATAGCAGAGTTCATGCAGTCGCCCGAAATTTGGGGACTTCCCACACTCTATCTCCCGAACCGCCACGACAGGGGAGTTCTTCGTACATCGGACGCTGTTTATCAGCTCCCCGAAAACGAAACACGCTTCAAAAATCATCTTCACGGCTTTCTCCATAAGCGTGCACACAAGATAAAGGAAATGGCTGCGGACAAAAACCACGCTTTCGTTACAACTACATATAAATATGACGAGAACGACTTCTTCTTCAACTGCTTCCCGATAAAGTTCACCGCAGAGATAACAATAGAGCTTTCGGCTGAGGGACTTAAGCATACTCTTACGCTGAAAAACTGCTCAAAGGTAATGATGCCTGTTTCAATTGCAACGCATACTACTATAAATGCTCCGTTCGTGGACGGCGCAAAGCAGGAGGATATCACACTTCAAGTACCTGCTGTCAAGAAGCTTCAGTTCAATAAGAAACGTTGGCTCCCAAACGGCAGACAGCTTGCTCTTAACGACTACGATATGGAGTATGTCAACGGTACAAAGTGCCCCGTCCTCACCGATATCTGCAACGATATGTATACCGCAGGTACAGTAAAGCTTGACGGAAAGGACTTCTACGGCTGCGTAATGACCGATAAGGCAAGCGGAAAGAAAATCTGCTATGAGGTCGACGATAAGTATAAGTTCTGGATCGTGTGGAACCATGAGGGCTTTATGAATTATTTCTGCCCCGAGCCTATGACAGCGCAGGTAAACGCCGCAAACCTTGATATGCCGAGCGAAAAGAGCGGATATACCGAACTCAAACCTAAGGAAAGCTATACCGTTTCGCAGAGGTTCTTTACAAAGTGATTTGTATAATGCGTAATTCGTAATGCGTAATGCGTAATTATTGCATAGCTGACATTTGTAGTTAAACTGCGAAGCGGACTAAAAGTTTCGTAATTCTGCTTGTTTTTCGAAGAAAAATCCGAACGACAGTGAGGACAGAATTTACCTTTATCAAAGGTGGTGGGTGTCCAGAGGGCAAAGCCCTTGGTCGCTCTCCGCAGAGAGCGAAAAACCTAAAACTTTAGCGCAACATTTGCAGCAATAGAACGAAAAACTAACAGCTATAAAAAGCGCAATTCACAATAAAAAAGGTAAAACGGATATGAAAAATCAATTTGTTAAACCTAAAAATGCGAATTGCGCTTATTCTATGTTCCTCAAACAAACTGTCCTTGCGGCAGAATATACAAGCAAAGCGAAGTATATTCCGCCGCAACGCAGAATGAATAGCTATGCATTTTGAACGGCAACGTTCATTAAACAGGACGGGAAACCCGTCCCCTACATAGGTTTGAGGAAAACGGCATTTTCACGGGCGGATATGGAATCCGCCCCTACGTTTTGGAATAAATTTGTGAAAAAGAATTATATTCCGCCGCAACGTAATATGAATAGCTATGCATTTTGAACGGCAACGATCGTTAAACGGGACGGGAAACCCGTCCCCTACATAGGTTTGAGGAAAACGGCATTTTCACGGGCGGATATGGAATCCGCCCCTACGTTTTGGAATAAATTTGTGAAAAAGAATTATATTCTGTCGCAACGCAGAATGAACAGCTATGCATTTCAAACAACAACGATCGTTAAACGGGACGGGAAACCCGTTCCCTACATAGGTTTTGTGGAAAACGGCATTTTCACGAGCGGATATGGGATCCGCCCCTACGTTTCGTAATAAATCTGCGAAAAAAACGAATCACGCATTAAAAACTCCAAACTCCACTCTCAAAACTTCAAACTGTTTTGTATATTTTTGACGAAAAGAGCATATAATTTCTGTGCTGCAAAAATTTTTGAGAAAAATTTGGTCAAAATGCTTGACAAATCGCCATAATGTGTGTATAATAAATACTTGTGTGATGCTGTCTGCTCATATTTTGGAAAAGAATAGCATCTTACATTAAATTTTTTGAGAA